>CAINVI010000041.1 GCA_903854075.1 Candidatus Pollutiaquabacter sp.
AAGGATATGAAGTTCGTTACGAAGTAAGGGGCGGATCATTGGATGCAGGATTCAAGAATTAGAATTCAAAATTTAAGATTTAGCAAACTAAATTATTTTAAATTTTAAATTTTGAATACTGAATTAATCAATCCTACCGAATTATTATATTTCACTGCAGGACTATTCGCGTCACAGATGTTCTACGCTCAGATAGGTTGCGCAGGAAATACACGCCACGCGGCTGATCCTCAAGGGTAACTTTTTCCGGAGAATGGTTCTGTATCGTAATTGTCTTAATGAGTTGTCCGACTTCACTGTACAACTGATAAGTACCTGACTGAGCGACGCGCACTACGAAATTTCCGTTGTTGGGATTAGGGAAAACCGCTATACCACTTTCAGGAACAACATCCGGGGAAGTAGTACCGGTATACGAACCTACGACTACGGTCAATGTTGCTGTACAGCCCGCATCACTGGTAGCGATCACCGTATAATCACCGGGAATAAGTCCGGCGATATCCTCGGTCAACGCTCCGTTACTCCATGAAAAGGTGTAGCCACTGTTCGCGGCACTCACGGTCAAATCAACAGCACCGGACGCTCCGCCATCAGCACCGGAAACAACTGCCGTTAATTGCACTGGCGCCGGCTCGCCGATCGTGACGCTACCTGTTGTTTCACAACCGTTCGCATCTTGCACAGTGAACGCATATGTTCCGGCTACTACCTGATTCAGTGATGGAGACACTGCGCCATTGCTCCAGCTCACCGATTGTACCGGAGCTGCTGCAGTAATATCAAGGACAACTGCACCGGTTGAACTACCGGAACAACTCACATTAGTGACCGAAGGAATAACGATGGGAGCAGCAAAATCCTGTATGATGACACTTTCAGAAACACTACATCCCTGCGCATCAGTAGCTGAAACGGTATACAGTCCAGGTGCAGCTGCATTCAACACCTCGCCGGCCATACCGTTCGACCAGTTGTAGGCAAGAGCACCTGACGCATTAGCCACCGTAGCCTGAGCCATTCCATTGGACTGGCCGCACGTAGCGGCACTGGACTGAACGGCCAATTGCAAAGGCAGTGGTTGAGAGAGAATGAACAATTGATTCACTTCGCAAGCGTTGCGGTCGCGCACGATCAACGTATTAGAACCGGGTGCCATTTGCCGAACAGTGGATGAATCAGTAGCCGAACCGTTCCATACGTAATCGTACGGAGGAACGCCGCCGACTGCTTGCACGGCTGCACTTCCGTCGTTGGCGCCAAAGCAGGTGATATTGGTTGTTGAGAAATTGGTAATGGTCAACACCGGTGGCTCATTGATCGTTACCGATTCCTGAGCAGTACAACCATTTTGATCCGCGATGGTAACGCCGTACGTACCTGCAGCCAATCCGGTTTCCGTGTCGGCAGTGCCGCCGGTAGACCATTGAACGTTAAACGTACCTGTACCTCCGGTGGCTAAGAGCGAAGCGACTCCTGTTGCTCCGCCGTTGCAGCGTACATCGGCTGCCAGCACGCTGACTTGAATAGCAGCAGGTTCATTAATGGAAGCTGAAGTGGTAGTGGTACATCCATTCGCATCGGTAACCGTACACGTATATGGTCCGGCAGTCAAATTAGCGATCGTTGCCCCGTTGGCGCCATGATCCCAAGCGTACGATAATGAACCTGTTCCACCGATAGCTGTCAGCTGGATATCGCCATCTGTGCCACCGTTACAGCGAACGTCATTACTTTGTGTAGCGGCAACTTGCAATGCAGCAGGCTGAGTGATGGTGAATGTTTTTTGTGTAGTACAACCGTGATCGTCCGTCACGGTGCAGGTATAACTACCAGCGGCCAATCCGGAAAGCGAAGATGTTGTGGCACTTCCGTAGGACCAGCTGTAACTATACGGTGTTGTTCCTCCGCTGGGCGACAGGATTGTTGTAGCGGTCGAATCACCGTGGCACAACAATGCGGTTTGTGAGGAGGTGTAAACAAGTTTTGCAGGCTCCGTGATGGCAACCGTAGTAGAAACCGTGCAACCGACCGCATCGGTAGCGACGCAGGTATAATTGCCCGCGCTCAGGTTAGTGCGTGACGATGACGTATTCCCTCCTACCCAACTGTATGTATAAGGTGCTGTACCGCCAACGGGCGCAATAGCTGCCGTGCCGTTAGTACCGTCTTTACAAAGTACGTTGGTCGTATTCGCTGTAGCCACCAGTTGCGGATTAACAGTGACTTGTATAGCGGATGAAGTATCCACTTGCGTACCCGAAGTCACAATTCGGCGGAACCAGGTGGTAGCCGATACTGCTCCCGGACTGTAACTAATTGTGGAGTTGGTACCGGTGGCTGCACTGAAACCGGAGGAACTTCCTGTCGCGGAACTGATCCACTGGTAAGAGTAGGTGCCGTTACCTCCCGATGGAGTAATGCCGGTCAACGTGCCGGCTGAAATGCCGTAGCAGCGCGTTTGTGTGCCGAAGATGGAATTGGAGGTGATGGCAATAACTATCGTAGTGTTGGCGGTGATGGTTTGCACCGGATCATTTTGCAATCCACCGTACTCCACTACATACGAGATGGTAAAGCTATTGGGAAGATCATTCCATTTACCGGTCGCGTTGGACGAATAGATTTGTCCGCAATGCTCATTACTTCCTGAGTTATTCGGTTCGGCGTTGTTCCAGTTGGCATACTGTCCGGATACCGTGGATGGAGAATTGTTGCCGGTGGAGAACATGGTACCTTTTTCAGGACCCGTTACCCAGTACCATTTGCCTTCAGCAGCCGACTGATTGGCAAAAGTGGTGGTACCGGTTGCGGCATTGATTTGCGAATAGTCATCAGTAGCACCGATCCAGGAATCGGAGGCCAACACCTGACGGATGAAATTATTTTCAGCATCGGAAGTAATAGTAGCGAGGTAGCCGGTGTAGCCGAGATAGCTGCGTGATTCGGCCGCCGTTTTTGCTGACGACCAGTTGACATTGCTGCTGACCAATTCATAATAATGTCCGTTGGAGCCTGCCGCCAATGTTCCGGCACTGAAGGTGATCGTTCGATCACCGTATTGTGAAGCGTTCGCATTACTAAACGTGACCGTACGAAGAAGTGTTTGCCATTCAGCAGCGCTAGCATTACCTGAGAAGGTGAGCACGCCGGTACCGCTGTTGTACGCCGCCGAAACTCCGGAAGGCAATGCGGCTGTGTAGGACAGCATATCCATATACCGCAACCCCGAAGAGATGGTGACTTTAAAACCACTGATCGGTGCTGCAGATGTTATGCTAAGTTGAGGGTCAACGGCAACGCCGGTGGCAGTTAAGGTGTAGGAGGTGGTAGCCGTGCCGGAGGCGACATTGGTTTGCGCGAACGACATGGACTGAAAAAGCAAGAGGGCGGCGAGAGCAGCCACGGTGGCGATGACGGTTCGACGGTCGAGCAGGGAGGTAAAAAAATGCATTTTAGTGGTTTTTTTAAATGAATTCAATGTTGACGATAGACTGAACAATGATACGCCAGAATATAGGTGTTGTTACCTATAAAAATGACTCAATTCTTACAGCGTAACGGTTGGGCGGAAAGAAATGATTGATTTCGGGGCAAAAGCGCTTAAAAGCCATAATGTTTTAAATAGCCTGACATTAGTCATACGCTTAAAACGTAAGATTTTTGATGGAGGTTTCCGTCGGTAAAGTACCCGGAAGTAGTGGCTTCCTACTGAAGGTCAAATACTTACTTTTCAGACGAAATTTTATGGATTTGAAAAAAATCGTATCTTTGCACTCCCTAATTCAAACGGTTCGGTAGGTCAGCTGGTTAGAATACGTGCCTGTCACG
>CAINVI010000042.1 GCA_903854075.1 Candidatus Pollutiaquabacter sp.
GAAATAGATTAGCTTACCAAAAAAATCCATCAATAATGAAGGCTGCAGCAGCGAGGTGAACACGATTCCGTAAATCGCACCCCATAAATGCGCATCATGGTTGATGCGGCTTCCACCTTTTCGATCCATATAAATACAATAAAACAAATACGCTGCTCCAAAAATCACACCCGGCAAACATAGTATTCCGTACAGACAAATCTTCTCCAGCGGCTGAAAGAGAATGAACGCAAAGACAACTCCGGAAACCGCTCCTGAAGCTCCGAGTGCATTGTATCCTGGATTATGGAACTGTTTGCGATAGGTCGGTAAGATGGACATTACCAATCCGCCGGCGTACAGTAATAGGAAATAATTCCCGTAATCCGAACCGAAATAGCTGTGATAATATTGTTCGACAATCGGACCGAACGAATACAGCACGAACATATTAATCAGAAGATGCATCCAATCTGCATGGATGAACCCCGAGGTAATAAAACGATGGAATTCACTGTTCTTCTTAACCTTACTGGGATTAAAAAGTAACCTAGAAAAAAGACTGCGGTTGTTAAACGCCAGTATGGAAACAATGACCGTAATAAGCACGATAGCCAGACTGATGTTCATGATCAATTGATATTAGACGTTGAATCTAAAGTGCATGATATCTCCGTCGCCTACGGTATATTCCTTGCCTTCGACACTTAATTTACCGTTATCACGACAGGCCGACTCGGAACCGAATTTAAGGAAGTCTTCGTACTTGATGACTTCGGCACGGATGAATCCTTTTTCAAAATCCGTATGAATCACACCGGCAGCTGCCGGTGCTTGCATACCGCGGGTAATTGTCCAGGCACGCACTTCTTTTTCGCCGGCGGTGAAATAGGTCTGAAGACTCAGCAAACGATATGCTGCCTTGATGAGTTTTGCTACACCGGACTCCGTTAACCCGAGGTCCTGCAAGAAGGCAGCACGATCTTCGTAGCTGTCGAGTTGCGTGATTTCAGCTTCGATAGCAGCGGCAATAATAAGCACCTCTGCCCTTTCATCCTTCACGGAATCTTTAAGCTGGTCGACGTATTTATTGCCGGCATTCACCGATCCTTCGTCGACATTGCATACGTACAATACCGGCTTAGCGGTAAGCAAGAAAATATCGGCGATAAAACGTTCGTCACCCTCGTTGACGGGTGCGGAACGAGCCGCTTTCCCTTGCTCCAGGTGTTGTTTATAGATCTTGAGCGCTTCAATACATTTGGCTGCATCTTTATCACCACCCGCTTTAGCCAGTTTTTCCACGCGAGAAATTTTCTTGTCTACACTTTCCAGGTCTTTTAGCTGCAGCTCCGTATCAATCGTTTCTTTGTCCCGGACCGGATTTACATTACCGTCGACATGGACTACATTTGGATCATCAAAACAGCGAATGACGTGGATAATGGCGTCACATTCGCGGATATTACTGAGGAATTGGTTGCCCAATCCTTCTCCTTTGGATGCACCTTTCACCAATCCTGCGATATCGACAATTTCAATGGTAGTTGGAACTACGCGTTGCGGGTTGATGAGTTTTTCAAGTTGACTGAGCCGCTCGTCAGGAACGGTGATAACACCCAGGTTGGGCTCAATCGTACAAAAAGGAAAATTAGCTGCCTGCGCTTTCGCATTCGACAAGCAATTGAACAAGGTGGACTTACCTACGTTTGGTAATCCGACAATTCCGCATTTCAATCCCATAATACTATAAATCTGGTGGCTTTAAAATCGATTTCCTGCAAAGGTAATGATTAGTGATTCGAGTTTACTTTCCGCCGCTTGAAATAGCATTGTACTTCAAGGTATTTGCCGGATCAATTTGTGTTAAAACAGTAACGACCTGCGACTTCTCATCCGCCGGTGCCTGAGAAAACAACGAGATGACTTCATCGGCTTTGGCGTTAAAAAACACCTGCATGGCAAAGGAATTCGGACGATTATTAAAAACGGCCTTCAGTCCTTTAATGGCTTCTAAGCAAGCAGCGCGACCTTCCGTCAGGTTATCGCTCATGACATCGAATCCGGTCCGGTGATATTTATACATGCAGGAACGCAACGCTTTAAATTGAACATGCAGTAAGTTTTCTACCAACCAGAAGCGGTTGCGCTGGTTCTCAAATGCCTTCCAGCCACGCTCCGGAACAGATTGCGCATTATTGACAACGTTCTGAGCACGCAGGAAATATGGAGTACCGCCTTCCAGCGAATAGGAATCATAATCCAATCCGATGATAATATACGTGTAATAGCCTAATACGGCTGTTAGGTTAGAGTTGATATTGGCTTCGTCGAATTCCAGCAACTGGTCCTGAATGTAACGAAAGGTAAAATCATTATCCTGGTGATTGAATAAGGGCGAATTGTAGGAACTCTTATAAACCGGACGACGAGATTGAATCTGAATATTAGCCTTGAATTCATCCACGCTCACCCGTTCAGAGATGGTAATCGTGATGGAGCACTCAATACGTTCCTGGTTTAGGAACTGATCGTTCGTCCATTTTCGGGTATTAAGAAATTCACGGATGGAATTCTGCAGCGTCGAATAGATCGTACGATCACTTTCAGTAGCGTTAGGCGACAGCACGGAAACGGAACAATTCAATTCCTGCGCCTTCGCACTGGTTATCGCGGCAAGCACTAACAGCACTAAAAAAATTTGTCGAAGCTTCATTTTCATGTAACCCATGGGAAATCATTTTTTATTCGACCGCGAAATCAGATCAACCAGATCAACGGCGAGTTCTTTTTTCGTTCGGGTGCTAAATTCGGCAACGGCTCCATCCTTAGAGAAAACCGTCACTTTGTTCGTGTCAAAACCAAATCCAGCACCGGGATCATTGAGAGAATTAAGTACAATATGATCGAGATTCTTTCGCTGCAGTTTACCTAAGGCATGCTCTTTTTCCTGTTCCGTTTCCAGCGCAAAACCGATCAAAACCTGTCCGGCAGATTTTTGAGATCCCATCGCGGCAAGAATATCAATGGTCGGAGTTAGATGCACCGACAAAGCTGCGTCCTTCTTTTTTATTTTTTGCTCGGCAGCATATTCCGGTTTGTAATCTGCTACAGCGGCAGCCATGACAATCAATTGGCAGTGGGTAAAATGCTGCATACAGGCATCGTGCATTTGCTGAGCTGATTCGACAGTAACGTTTTTTATTGCCGGATGTTGTGTGTGTAAAGCCGTCGGACCCGTTACAAGCACAACCTGGGCACCGCGTGCGGCCAACTCTTCCGCAACAGCAAAACCCATCTTCCCGGTAGAACGGTTTCCGATATAACGCACAGGATCTATGGCTTCGTAGGTGGGGCCTGCCGACACCAGTGCTTTCACACCGGACAGCGACAGGCCGTTAACGAAAAAACTGTTGACCGTATTGAAAATAGTTTCCGGTTCTTCCATGCGCCCCTCTCCGACCAAGCCGCTGGCCAATTCTCCTGCGGCGGGCTGGATGACTCGGACACCGTGCTTGACCAGCAAATCGATATTCTGCCGCGTAGTAAAATGCTTCCACATGTCAAGATCCATCGCCGGCGCAACCATTACGGGACAGCGTGCGGAAAGGTAGACGGCCATTAGCAGGTTATCGCAATTGCCGGTGGCCATTTTAGAAAGCGTGGATGCGGAGAGCGGAGCGATAAGCAGTAGATCCGCCCAGCAACCTAAATCAACATGATTATTCCAAGTACCGTCGGCCGGATTGAAATAATCGCAGCCCACCGGATGTTTGGAAACTACGGACATCGTCAGTGGTGTAATGAAATCCTTGGCAGATGGAGTCATGATGACACGGACTTCAGCACCGGCCTTGACCAGTAACCGAACCAGTGTAGCCGATTTATAGGCAGCGATACTTCCGGTTACGCCGAGTATTATTTTTTTTCCCTGCATGCGATACGTGTTGGTTAAAATGAAAAAATCCAAAACCGAACGTCTTGGATTCTTTCACTACATCATGATCGATTGAAAACGACCGGTATTATTTATCTCGCGCCGGATTACGGTGATAGATTTTTTTATCCTGAAATTCACCCAACGCGATTAACGTCGGCTTTGGTAAACGCTCGTAATATTTGGAGATCTCGATCTGTTCACGGTTTTCGAAAATCTCTTCCAGATTATCGCTGGAGGTATTGAATTCAGAGAGTTTGCCGTTCAGCTCCTCTTTCAATTCAGAAGAAATCTGGTTGGCACGTTTTGCGATAACCACCAGTGATTCGTAAACATTGCCCGTTTCACGGTCGTAATCGCGAAGGTTCCGGGTGATGGTAGTAGTGGTTTCTGCTTTATAATTCATTGGTTCTGAGGATTTGGGGCACAAATATAATAAAAATCACTGTTTAATGCTACTGATTCCCAAATTATTGGCGTTTTCCAGCCATTTCCGAATATTTGCCGCCATTTCATCGGCTTCTTCTTTGTAAATACTGGCAGGAAAAGCGGCTGAAAACTCTCCGTAAAAAGTCAGCGCCTCATTATAGCGCGCTATTTTTTTGTCTTCGATACTATTCTCGGCCAGTTTATATTGGGCTTTGGTAACAAGGAACATACTCTCCTCCCGATTGGGCGTTGTTGGAAAATCATTCAGCAGGTTGCGAAAAGCCGTTACTGCCGCCTTGAAGTCGTCCATGTGGTAGTACAATTTGGCGATTTCATAAGCCTTATGCTCCAGTTTTGACTCCAATTTATCAATCAGTTGATTGCATTCCGTCAATCGTGAACTTTGCGGATAACGGTCGGCAAAAAGTTGTAATTGGCCAATCGCTTTATACGTACTGGTCTGATCGAGTGAGTATTTTGGAGAATCCTCATAATAACAATAGGCCTGCATAAATGAACACTCTTCAGCATACTCACTGTTTGGGAATGTCTTCACAAAATTCTCAAAATCATAGGCTGCAGATGCAAAATCTCCGACCTTGAAATTAGTATAGGCGTAATAGTACACCGTCTTCTCCGCTTTTTTAGTACCACGGTAAACAGCAATTAGCTCTTCAAAAATCGGAAGCGCTTTATAGTAGTCTCCTTTGTTGTACAACTTGATGGCGAGGTCAAGCTTTGCATCAAGATCTTTTCCCTTTACAATACGATTATAATCGCTGCACCCTGAAAAAATCAGTACGGCAAAAACAAGTAAAAACGCGAAGTTAATCCTCATGAGCGGCGCAAACATACGAAATTAAGATGGCATGACGCGCAGATTACAACGGCCCGGTTAGCGAACGATCAATCGGCCAGAACCGGTGCGACCCGAGCTTTCTTTGGCAACGATCAGGTAGCTGCCAGCTTCCAGCTTCGTTTGGACGTTAAGCGCATCATTGACGGCATTAACTGCCTGAGTGAAAACGTGACGGCCTGTCAAATCCAATACGGTCAGTTCAACGGCCCCTGTCCATTCGGAAGGCAGCAATACGATAAAATCACCGGTGGTAGGATTTGGAAACAAGGTAAGCTCTTTCTTCTCGATCAATTCCCGAACACCGGTGTTCAACGTGCCGTTGATTCTGAAATTATCCAGCCCGCCTTCTACAATGTGTCCTCCCGGATAATCTTCCACTTGAACAAGTAATTTCATCGTTGACGTAGGCGTAATCAGCCCGGTTAAATTGTGAGCAACGCGATACCAGTTGCCAACACCCGGAGATGTACGGATGACCCGCTCCAACACAACGGTATCAGTTCCGTTGGTCAGTTTAATCAGCATAGAGTCGTTGGGATTACCTGTACCCCCGAAATTCAAAAACCAGCGCTCGTATTCCAGCACTGGATTCTGGTAAAAGGTAAGATC
>CAINVI010000043.1 GCA_903854075.1 Candidatus Pollutiaquabacter sp.
GCGTAACAGTGGTCAATGGTCTTTTGATATTCAGCTAGTAGGTTTTGCTTTTTCAGGATTTGTTTCAGTCTCTCAAGGAGTTTGCCTCGGAATACAGTACTGAGTTGCCTGACCGGATATAGGTATTTTCCCTCTTTACCAATAGGTATCATTTTATCACGCAGCGTAAGTCCTGTTGCAGGAACGATGCAATGCAAGTGCGGATGCAGACTCAGGTTTTGTCCCCAGGTGTGAAGTACACAGATGGCACCGGTTTCTACGCCGTAATGACTATATCCAAAACTTCGGAGTGTCTCCCAAACAGATTCAAACTGCGCTTCGTAAAATGCCCTGCTGTTTAGTAAACAAATCTCATGCAGTTCCTCAGGGACAGTGAATACGATATGAAAGTGCTTTACATTCAGCGCATCACGCATACGATTTTCTGCCCAAATCATCTGACGGGCAATTTGACATTTGGGGCAATGGCGATTGCCACAACTGTTATAACTGAAACGTTGGTGTCCGCAGTTGTCATTATCGCACAGCTCTTTGTGACCACCCAACTCTGCGGTGCGGCACTGCTGAAGGGCATTTAGTACCGTCAGCTGGTAATTATTGGGAGCGTGTTGCATACGATAATCAGCCCCGTAACGTTTTATTACGGAAGCCATCTCAAAATCAGGGCGCGACATTATTTCCTTGTTTCCGGATAAAGCGTATCCAGGGGGCTATGCGCCTTTATCAGTGGACATTGTGCCACGTGCAGATAAATCATGGTAGTTTCAATTTTGGAATGACCCAGCAGATCTTTGACCGTGACAATGTTAAGTCCATCTTCTATGAGATGGGTAACATACGAATGACGAAGGGAATGAACTGTTACATTTTTGGTAATGCCGGCTGCAGTTATACTCTGCCTCATCACCCAAGAAATGCCTTTGGATGAATAAGGTGAACCAAGTTGTTTGCCATTGAAAAGCCAGGTAAGGGGTTGCTCTAGAGCAAGGTACTTTCTTAATCCCACAGACATGTATTCCGAAAGCGGAACAATGCGGTCTTTGTTGTATTTACTACGGCGGATATGGATGGTTTTCCGTTCAAAGTCGATGTCCGAAATTTTAAGATTGATCAGTTCACCCGAACGAAGTCCGGCAGAATAGATCAGCATCAGCAGGATCCGGTGCTTGAGCAAAGTAGGTGCTAAAAAAAGTTTCCGAAGCTCTGCCTTGTTTAGAATATCTGGCAGTTTTGCATCCTTTTTGAGCGAAGGCAATTTTATAGCTCGAGAAGCTAGACCTACATAACGGTAATAATACCGCAAACCGTAAACGGAATGTTTGAATGCACTGCGCGAGGGAGATTTAGCCGAAAGTGCCAATCCAACCAAGTACTCGTTGAGTTCCTCTTCGGAAATATCTTCGGGCAAGCTGTTGAAATGCAAACTAACCTGTGCAATGCGATGGATGTAGTTATCAAAAGTGCTTTTAGCCTGACCACGCAGCACAACTTGCTGACTTAGTTTGTGATACACACTGTAGAAAACGGCAACTGTTGCCAGAGCACGACCAATAATTGAATTTTCTGATTTTGTTTTCATAAGCGTTGGACATTTAAAATTAGTACTAATTTTATAGGGAGCTACGAACTCCCGTTCAACCTTATGTAACAAATTTACATAGATAAAGTATTGATAAACAGCAGTGACTAAAAGCCCTTCCCGAAGGGAATTTAGTTCAACACACGCCTCAGTCGTTATGCGGCACCATA
>CAINVI010000044.1 GCA_903854075.1 Candidatus Pollutiaquabacter sp.
ATGTGTCGCTGTCGTGTTCGGGGTTCCATCTTCGTGTACTCCCGGTAAAATGACTCCTGAATTTGTCGTGACGCCATCCGCATCTGTAAATGGAAGTCCTTCACCATCGCGCTCTTCGAGCGTTTCCGGACTTTGTCCCGACTGCAACCCTATCACGTATGAACCACAATAAATATCCCCGCCTATTTTCGCATCCACCAACGTGCGGAGGGTAAAGTTTTTATAACTGAATTCGGTGGTCCAGCCGAGCAATAATTTCGGAGAAGCGTTTCCGATTTTTTCGCGTTTATCAGAAATGAGGTACTTAGTACCTTCCTCATTCAGCACCGGCTGACCGTTCATATACACATAATCCCAACCGACAATCGTACCGAAGTCATCGCCTTCTTGCAATGCCATCTGCGGACCATTTTCACCCCAAATATCGGCCAGTATATACGTATCAGCGAAGTCGCCAAGACTCTCTACACGGTTGCGGTTACGTGTCATGACGATACCCGTCTTAGCAACGAGTGACGCCCCCTGATAAACTGTTGCATTGAGCAACAACTCAAAACCGCGGTTGGAGATTGCTCCTTCGTTGATCAGCACAGAAGATGATCCGGCAGAAACCGGCAGCGGCGTTTTAATGATTTGATCAAAAGAATACTTGTAGTAATAGGTGAAATCAAGGACAATACGATCATCCAGAAAACCAAGATTAGTTCCGATTTCATACGAGTTCACCCGCTGCGGCTTTAATCCAATAGGTGGAATTACAGAAGGAAAGGTGGTTGACTGATCGCCGCCGAACAGCGACGTAGAATAATAGAATTCTGTTTGATAAGGATCCGTATCTGTTGCAGTTTGTGCCACACCTCCGCGGACTTTAGCATAACTCAACCATTTGTTTTTAATGTCCAAGGCATCTGTTGCGACGTAGCTTACCGAAACACCCGGATAGAAATAAGAGTTCTGCTCCTTAGGCAAGGTAGACGACCAATCCTGACGACCGGTGAATTCCAAGAAGAGATAATCCTTGTAATTCACGTTCGCGAAAGCATAGATTGAATTTATTTTCTTTTCATAGAACGTGGTCTTCGGCACGAGTTTACTCAAGTCATCACCGGCCTTCACTACGATGACATTACCATTGGCATCCTGTCCGTAAACCGGCGCAGTATAATTCGACAAACTGTACCAGTTCGGATAATACCATGTTCCGGAATTTGCTGATACACCATGCATATCACGGCTCCAGCTGGAACCACCCAGGTTGAAGTCCACACTGAAATCGGAATCAAAAATATTTTTTTTACTCGCGGTGAAAAGAAATTCACTGTTTACACTTTTATCGCGCATGACGGATTCCGCATAGTAGCCATCCAACAATCCGATCAAATCCGCCGGTTTGTTTCTAGACTGGTATTCATCGTTGGTGTAATCAATACCGGTGCGGCCCATAAAGGTCAGCCAAGAAGTGATGTTGTAATTAAGACTCAAGCCACCCAGTAATTTATTACGATCGAGTGTGGTGTTGTTGTTAAAATATTTCCACCATAAATGTTTATCGACATATAAATACGGATAGCCGTCTTGTGGGTTGCGCGTACCATCGTCTAGCATGTAATTGTAGAAATCCTCGCCCTGATAACTGCGCGGCCAGGAATACAACTGACCTTTGTTGAACGACAACGGATCTTCTCCCAGCAGCGGACTGTTCAAGCGATTATAATCCAGGTACGATCCGGAAAGGTTAACACTGACTTTTTCCGAAACCTTCAAGGTAGAGTTTGTATTGATAGTGTTCTGAGTGAAATTACTGTTGAGCACGATCGGCGTATTTTCCGTGTGAGTGATGGAAAGGCGCATATTGCCGACATCACCGCCGCCTTCGGCAGAAACGTTATGAGTGACCGCATGACCATTCTGAAAAGGAATTTTCAGGTTGTCGGGCTGTGGTGACCACGGACGTAATGATCCATCCCACCAGCGAATAGTGCGGCCGTCCATGACCGGTCCCCAGGAAACGGCCGAACCCGGATAACCGAATTCCGGGTCGGTAGACAAATTCGGAAACAACGGAATACTATCAGCTCCCAACTCAAAAGCCGGTGGTGTAAAATCCGTAGAAGGCGCTCCGCCTCCATATTTATTTTGAACATCACGGTAGCGATACGGGACAGTGGACTTGTACGTAATGTTATAGGTGACGCCAATTCCTTTTTGCTTTCGTCCTTTGCGCGTGGTGATGAGCACTACGCCGTTGGCGCCACGTGCGCCGTACAGCGCAGATGCTGCTCCACCTTTGAGAATATTCACCGACTCAATATCCTCGCGATTGATGTTGTTAATAGCAGATCCCCAGTCGCGACCACGACCGATATTGGTCATTCCGGGATCATTGCTCATCGGAATACCATCGACAACAATCAACGGCTGGTTATTACCGGAGATGTTATTATTTCCACGAATGGTAATCCGCGTAGTACCACCATCAACACCATCAGGATTGGCAATCTGAACACCGGAAACTTTTCCGGTGATGGCATTCAGAATGTTCGGAGAATTGGATTGCTGAATCTGCATGCCTTCGACCTTCTCGGTAGAATAGCCGAGCTCACGTTTTTGTCGATTCACTCCCAAAGCCGTAACAACCACTTCATTCAATTCCTGAAGTTTGGGTTGTAGTTTTACGCTCAAGATGTTTTGAGTTCCAACACGCACCGATTGCGTGAGATAGCCAACATAACTGAAAACGAGTGTGTCGCTGGCAGAAAGACCTTCGAGCGAAAAGTTACCATTAACATCGGTAGACGTACCGTTGGTCGTTCCATTTACTGCGACGATGATGAACGGAAGCGGATCACCGCTTTCTGCATCTTTAATAACTCCCGTTATTTTTTGCGTTTGAGCAAAAGCACCGAAGCCGGAAAGCAGAACAATAAATAACAGCAGGAATGGACGAATCCGCATAAGCAATAATTTGGTGAACGAATATAGAAAAGTAGAACGAGGTAGAAAAGCAAAACCAAGCACTAATGAAGCACTATAAGCTTGATTATCAGACTTTTTGTTTCAGTTAGCCCCCTGAAAAGTTGAACAATTTGACCAATAGCAACAAAGTCTCCAAAATAGCATGGAAGTAGCATAAAAATTGCCTCTCCTAATTCACAATACTCACTCTACCGATATACTCGTGCCGTTTATCAAAGACATCCGTAAGTACTACTTTCCAAACGTACGTGTCTTGCTGCGAAACCAATTCACCGCCGTTGGCGCGACCATCCCAGCCTATATTCACATCCTTAGAACTAAAGATCAGATCACCCCAACGATCGAAGATAAACAGCTGATATTCGCTGAATCCTAATCCGGTTCCCGTGAAAAATTCATTGGATCCATCACTGTTCGGTGAAAAGCAATTCGGAATATAAAAAGTAAAAGCAGAACCGATTTCAACCGTTGAAGTAGCGGTATCCAAACAACCATTCGCGGTTTCAACCACCAACATAATACCATAGGATTGCTGCGCATTATCCGGATAACGATGTCCAGGTTGAAATTCTGCGCTGAAGGAACCATCGCCAAATGACCATTGCCAGTTAACAGCATCCGATGAAGAAGTATTAAGAAAGTTAACCGTGGGCGATAACCAATCCGGTTGATCCGGTGTCGTGGAAAAGCTGGCGACCGGCTGAGAAAAAACCTCAATCATATCATCGATGGTGAGCGTATCCACGCAACCATCAGCAGAGGTCGAAATCACACTGACATCATAAACACCTTGCTCCATGAAGCAGAAATCCGGTGAAGCGCCGGAGCCTGTAGACAAAGCCGCAAAGTTCCATGTGTAATCAGCAGCTCCTGTAGCGGAAAAATTAACGCACAACGGAGCGCAGCCCAAATAACGATTGGCAAGAACTACCGGTGACGGTGCCGGCAACACGGAAACCGTAACTACGGAAGAAACCGAACCGGAACAACCATCGTTGACGGTAACGGTATATTGTGTCGTAGACGATGGCGTTGCAACAGGATTGGCAATTCCCGGATTACTGAGATCAGAGGAAGGCGTCCAGGTAAAAGTATATGGACCGCCACTACCAAAGGACGCCGTTGCTAACAAGGGCGCATTACTTCCCGGACAAATAGATGTAGTTCCGGAAGCACTTAAGGCAAGTTGCACACTGGGACTCACCGAAATGGTAGCTGTACCGGAAAGACAACCGTTTGCATCCTCTGCGATTACAGTATACATCATAGCTACCGCCGGGCTTGCTACAGGATTTGGTATAACTACTGAACTTAGGCCCGCTGACGGCGACCAGGAATAGGTGAAGTTTCCACTTCCTCCGGAAGCAGTAACGGAAAGATTCGAACTACCACCGGCACAATTGACTACTGCGGTTACAGGCGACAACACCACCGGCGTCGGCTCTGAAAGCAACACGCTTGCAGTGGAAGAACATCCTTTGTCATCGGTAATGGCACAAACATAACTTCCTGCACACAACGAACTGCACTGAGATGCAGTAGTTCCAACACCTCCACTACTCCAAGAATACGTGTAGATGCCACTGCCACCGGAAGCTGTTACGCCGGCTGTACCATCGCATGCGCCGCTACAAGTTACCGGTGTAATCACTGCGCCGGAAGCCTGTACGACAGGAGGATCTGTCAACAAAACAGAGGCGGTCGCTGTGCAACCCGCAAGATCCGTAACAACAACCTGATAGTTTCCGGCCGGCAATCCGTTGGACTGACTCGTAGTTTGCGACGTTGACCAGCTGTAACCGAAAGGACCTATTCCTCCGGATGGCAACGCCTGAGCGGTGCCGTCACTTCCACCGAAACACGAAATTGGTGTTGATGATGCCGAGACAGAAAGCGCCGGGGCTACCGCTACGGTGATAGTACCGGATCCGGAGCAACCGTTGGGATCTGTGATGGTAACTGTATACGAGGTGGTAGCGGAAGGACTAGCAATCGGATTACTAGATCCGGTATTGCTCAATCCTGTGGCAGGCGACCAAACAAATACATTCCCTGTCGTTGCGGGTGTTGCACTGAGTGTTACAGCTCCGCCAGGACATATGGTATCTCCAACACCGACATTTACCGAAAGCACAGAACTAACAGTCACAGTGGCTACTGCAGAAGCCGTACAACCTGATAACGTTCCGGTAACGGTATACGCTGACGTAATCGCAGGAGAAATGGAAATGGAACTTCCTGTTGCACCGGTAGACCAAACATAATTAGATGCGCCGCTGGCAAGCAGCGTGGTGAAAGATCCCGGACAAATGCTTGGTGAGTTTACTGCAACGACAGGAAGGGGATTTACAGTAACCAAAGCCGTTGCGGTAGCACTACATGAATTCGAAGTTCCGGTTACCGTATAACTGGTAGTGGTCACCGGCGAAACAATTGTCGTAGGACCAGTACTGCCATTCGTCCATGAATAGGTGGTTGCCCCGCTTGCGGTTAAGATGGTCGATTCGCCGGAGCAAATCACTGACGAATTAACACTTACCACCGGTAATGGCGTAACTGTAACCGTTGCAGTGGCTGTAGCAGAACAACCATTGCCGGAACCCGTCACGGTATAAACCGTGGTTGACACCGGATTTACCGAAATCGCAGCCGATGACGCACCGTTGCTCCACGAATACGAAGTGGCCCCTGCAGCAGTTAACGTGGAAGATTGGCCGGCACAAATGGTGGCAGAAGCTACCGTTACCGTAGGCAACGGTGTTACGGTAATCGTGGACACCGCTGATGACGTACAGCCGCTGGAAGTTCCAGTAACCGTGTAACTGGCTGTGGAAGCTGGACTAACATTGATGGATGAGGTGGTAGCTCCGTTACTCCAAGAAAAAGCACTTGCACCTGATACTGAAAGCGCAGCTTGTTGTCCGGCGCAAACGGTCGGTGAATTGACGGTAACTGTTGGCAAAGGATTAACCGTCACGGTTGTTGTCGCCGAGCTGCTACAACCACTTGTTGTTCCCGTCACAGTATATGTTGTAGTATTCGCAGGTGATACCGAATACGATGCTCCGGAACTGCCACCACTCCACTGGTAACTTGATGCTCCCGCGGCCGTCAATACTGCCGAACTACCGGCGCAAATCACCGGCGCATTTACACTCACCACCGGCAACGGTGTAACTGTAACCGTTGCAGTAGCCGTAGCTGAACAACCATTACCGGTACCCGTCACGGTATACACAGTGGTTGATACCGGATTGACGGAAATCGAAGCGGATGGCGCTCCAGTGTTCCACGAATACGAAGTGGCCCCTGCAGCAGTTAACGTGGAAGATTGGCCGGCACAAATGGTGGCAGAAGCTACCGTTACCGTAGGCAACGGTGTTACGG
>CAINVI010000045.1 GCA_903854075.1 Candidatus Pollutiaquabacter sp.
GTGTCAATTCGTTATAAAGACGTAAAAATCAATATCATAGACACTCCCGGACACGCCGACTTTGGCGGTGAAGTGGAGCGCGTACTTTCTATGGCCGACGGCGTATTGCTGCTCGTTGATGCTTTTGAAGGACCGATGCCGCAAACACGGTTCGTTACCCAAAAAGCGTTGGAGCGCGGACTTCGTCCTATCGTAGTGATCAATAAAGTAGACAAGGAAAACTGTCGCCCGGAAGAAGTGCACGATCAAGTATTTGAATTGTTTTTCAACCTGAATGCTACGGAAGAACAGCTGAACTTCCCTACGCTGTACGGTTCTTCCAAACAAGGCTGGATGAGTACCGACTACAAAAAGCCTACCGAAGATATCACGGCACTGTTAGATGCCATCATCGCACATATTCCCCCATCTCCGAAGCATCAGGGAACGCCGCAAATGCTGATCACTTCCCTGGATTATTCCAGCTACGTGGGACGTATTGCCATAGGACGAATTTTCCGTGGTACACTTAAGGAAGGTTCGCCCATTTCGTTGGTGAAACGCGATGGCTCGATCCTGAAGTCACGGATAAAAGAGATACATAGTTTCGAAGGATTGGGACGTAGCAAAAAGGAATTCGTCGATGCCGGTGATATTTGTGCCGTCGTCGGACTGGAGAGTTTTGATATTGGCGATACGATTGCTGATTTTGAAAATCCGGAAGCGCTTCCAACAATTGCGGTAGATGAACCGACGATGTCTATGTTGTTTACCATCAACAACTCGCCATTCTTCGGCCGTGAGGGTAAATTTGTAACCTCCCGACACGTGCGTGACCGTCTGATCAAGGAAACAGAAAAAAATCTGGCGCTCCGCGTGCAGGAAACGGATTCTCCGGACACCCACATCGTATTCGGTCGAGGTGTACTTCACCTTTCTATTTTGATTGAAACAATGCGCCGCGAAGGATACGAATTGCAGGTCGGCCAGCCGCAGGTTATCATTAAGGAAATTGATGGCTTGAAAAATGAACCAATTGAAATGTTGACGGTGAACGTGCCGGAAGAATTCAGTGGTGCGGTCATTGATCAGGTTACGCAACGTAAAGGCGAGTTGCTCATCATGGAACCTAAAGGCGATATTATTCATCTTGAATTCAGTATTCCTGCCAGAGGAGTTATAGGTTTGCGTAATAATTTGTTGACAGCCACCCAGGGCGAAGCCATTATTGCACACCGCTTTAAAGGTTACGAACCCTGGAAAGGTGATATTCCCGGTCGGATCAACGGTGTTTTGTTATCCATGGATAAAGGAAAGTCAACGGCGTATTCCATTGATAACCTTCAGGACCGCGGTCGATTCTTTATCGATCCGGCCGATGAGGTGTATGCAGGACAGGTAATTGGGGAAAATAGTCGTCCCGGCGATATGATAGTAAATGTCACACGAACCAAGAAATTAACCAATATGCGTGCTTCTGGTAGTGATGAAAACGTGAGAATTACGCCAAAAGTCAATTTTTCGTTGGAAGAAGCGATGGAATATATTGGAAACGATGAGTACCTGGAAATTACCCCGAAAGCCATCCGGATGCGGAAGATCATCCTGGATGAAAATGAGCGGAAAAGAGCATCGAAAAGTTAAAAAACCTTTAGCTTAAAACGAGTTAATTCAATAATATTGCGCAAAATTCACCTAACCAATTTTTATAATCACCTGAGACATGAATTCGAAAATTAACGTATTGTTTTTCGCGGTACTTGGCTTGGCAATGGCAGGCTGTAACGGTCTGGGCAAAATGGCCAAGAACTTCAGTACCGTAAAACATGAAGTAACCCCAAATCCCCTGGAAATGCATGGTGACAGCGTTGCTATTGCAGTGAAAGGAACTTATCCGGCGAAGTACTTCGCGAAGAAAGTGGATGCAACGGTAACACCTTATGTAAAGTCTGCTTCCGCAGAGCACAACTTTAAGGCAGTGACCAACGTGGGTGAAAAATCAGTCACAAACGGAAACAAAATCAATTACAAAGCTGGCGGTAACTTTACCTACGCAGATAAAATCGGTTATACCGATGATATGCGTTCGGCGGATGTCATGGTGAAAGCAACGGGCATGAAAGGCACCAAGTCTAAGGAGCTCGGTAATGTTAAAATTGCTGACGGTACCATCGTTACTCCATTGCTCGTTCAACACAACGAAAAAGTGATTGCTGGTAAAGATCAGTTTGTTCGTATCGTGCCTGCTTCCCATGAAGCTACGATGTATTATCTGATCAATACTTCTAAAGTTAACCCTAACTTCAAGGTAAAAGACTGCAACATTAGCAACAAGGCTGAGTTTGCACTGATGGACAGTGCATTGAACGCGTTGATGGTTGCTCCTTATGTTTTGAAAAACATCAGTGTGATGGGTTACGCATCACCGGACGGTACTGAAAAATTGAACGCAGACCTTGCCTCAGATCGCAGCACCGCGTCAATAAAGCACCTTACTGGTGTTTTCAAGAAAATGAAAATGAAAGTGTCTGCTGACAGTTCATTGTTCTCTACCAGCGCTACCAACGAAGACTGGGCCGGTTTCCAGCGCTTGATGAGCGAAGGTAATATGCCACAGAAAGACATGATCCTCCGTATCGTTGCTTCTAATTCAGATCCTGAGGCGCGCGAAATGGAAATCAAGAAAATGGGCAAAGCGTATACGGAAATCGCAGAAGGAGTACTTCCTAAACTCCGTCGTTCTACCGTTACCTTTAATGCTGACAAAGTAGGTCGTTCCGACGAACAAATTTCTGCTCTGGCAAAATCTTCGCCTGACTCCCTCAGCTTGGAAGAGATCCTTTATGCCGGCACCTTGACTACCGACAATAACGAGAAACTTTCTATTTATCGCTCCGCTGAGCGTATCTATCCACAAGACTGGCGTTGTGCAAATAACGTTGGTACTTGCCTCTTCGCTAATGGTGATATCGACGGTGCTATGTCTCAGTTCGAAAAAGCTGATCAGTTGAGCAACGGAAACACGATGGTGAAAAACAACATAGGTGCTTGCTACAGCCGTAAGGGAGATCGTAAGAACGCTGCTGCCAGCTACGCTGCTGCTGCGGGTGCAGGTCCTGAAGTGAAATCCAATATCGGTATTCTTGATATCCGTAATGGTAGTTATTCTTCTGCGGTGTCTAACCTTTCCGGTACTTCCAGCTTCAACGAAGCGTTGGCTAAATTGTTGTCCGGCGACAAAGACGGTGCAATGAGCACCATCAATGCTTCCGCTGATGGCGCTACTGCAATGGGTGCTTACCTTAAAGCGATCATTTCAGCACGCAAAGGTGAAGCCAATGGTGTTATCAGTAACCTTAAAGATGCGATTGCAAAAGATGCAGCTGTTAAATCAATGGCCGCTTCAGACCGTGAATTCATCAAATGGTTTGCTGATGCAAATTTCCAGGCACTGGTGAAATAATAAAATAATCAGGTGATAAAAAAATCCCGGGAGAACATCCCGGGATTTTTTTTGTGCTGTAATTCCGCTTGCAGGAATAACACTAGTATTAGCAAACAGTTTTTTCGGATGCCTCGGTAGCCGCACGGTATACGCGCATTCGCGTTGCAGACAAATGAGTCGGAGTAGGCCGGTAAGAAACCGGCATATTGTATTCGTGCAACCGATCCACATGAATACCTAATTGATCGGCAATGTGTTCCATGCGACGAAAGTAGCTTTTCAGCTGTAGCCAGTCTCGGTAATAAACAAAAGTGTGTCGCATGGTCGTATTGGGTGCGCAAGGAAGTGAAAAAATCAAAAGGCGCCAAATGATTACTGTGCTATGGACGATCCATCACGTATTGAAGCAGGTTGGCGCCCATTTTTAAGGCTTTTTGGTGTGCTTCCGGTGAGTCTTTATGAACTTCGTAATCCTCCCATCCGTCGCCGAGGTCACATTCGAACGAATAAAAGCAGACCAATCGCCCTTCGTAGATTAAACCGAATCCTTGCGGAGGTTTTTGATCGTGTTCGTGAATTTTTGGCAATCCGTTATTGAAATCGTACCGCTGATGGTAAATCGGATGCGAAAAAGGAAGTTCTACGAATTCCAACTCAGGAAAAACTTTTTTCATCTGAGGACGCACGAACGGGTCCATCCCATAGTTGTCGTCAATATGCAGAAAACCTCCTGCTAGAAGATACTTACGAAGATTTTCAGCTTCCGCTGTACTCAACACCCAGTTTCCGTGTCCGGTCATGTGAACGAACGGATAATTGAAAATCTCCGGGCTGCCGGCTTCCACAATCGCTTGCTCAGTATTGATAGCGGTGTGTAGGTTTTCGTTGGTGAATTTGATCAGGTTGGGAAGCGACGTTTCCAAGTTAGCGTACCAGTCTCCACCACCGTTGTACTTAAGGACTGCAATGCGATACGTAGCATCACCGGCTGCGGCTACGGAGTGCAGTAATGCCAGGGCGAAAAGGGTAAGCAGCGTCTTCTTCAAATCAAGTAGGGGTTAGTTTTGTATGGCTAAGATCGTAAAGATTCTTGATTGATGAAGGCCACGTTGCTGCAGGCGACCAGTCCGGCTGTTTCCGTGCGGAGGCGGTTGTCTCCTAACGAAACGCACCTGAATCCATGTTGGTTGGCAGTCTGTAACTCCTCGGCATCGAAATCTCCTTCAGGTCCGATGAGTAGCAGTACATCTTTACCGGGAAGACAAGCCGCGTTCAGCGGGGTAGTAAGTCCTTCCTCCAAATGACAAATGAACCGTTGGTCCGTAGGAATTTTCAGTATGTCATTAAATGAAACAGCTTCTCCCAACTCCGGTAAATAAGCCTGGAAGGATTGTTTCATTGCGGACACGAGAATTTTTTCCAGTCGTTCGCTACGCAGCGCTTTTCGTTCAGAGCGCCGGCAGAACATTGGTGTGATACGGTCAATACCAATTTCGGTGGCTTTTTCCAGAAACCACTCCAGTCGTTCGGTGTTTTTAGTCGGCGCAATAGCGATGTGCAGCCGATAAGGACGACGCTTATAATCCGTTTCCTTTTTTTCTATGCGCGCTTTGCAATGCGAGTAATGGGTGTCTTCCAGCACAGCGGTGTAAAGTGTTCCTTTGCCGTCGGTGAAATAAAGTAGATCGCCTTCCGAATAGCGAAGCACTTTGACGAGGTGCTTGGCTTCGTCTTCCGGAATCAATACATGGTCGGAGAGGGCAGTGGCAGTATAGAACAATTCGGCCATAAAGGACAATATCGAATTTTCAAGGTATAAAAAAAGGTGTGCATTTGCACACCTTTTCGATAGCTAGTGTAAAAGGTCAGGCGTTGACGGCAACTTTCGGTGCGGCCTGCATGATCTCTGCGTTAGCGAATTCAGCATATTGCTCGAAATTTTTCACAAAGGAGGCCGCTAGAGAGTTGGCTTTATTATCATATTCGCCCTTGTCCTTCCAGGTGTTTCGTGGATTCATCATTTCGTCAGGAACTCCGGGACACGTCACCGGCATGGATAATCCGAAGATAGGCAGAGTGTTATAATTAACATTGTCCAAGCCGCCATTAAGTGCTGCAGTGATCAAAGCGCGGGTATAAGATAGCTTGATGCGCGATCCGACGCCGTATGATCCGCCGGACCATCCAGTATTGACCAGCCAAACATTTACATTATGATGCTTCAGTTTTTCGCCGAGTAGCTCTGCATATTTGGTAGGATGGAGCGGCAGGAATGCCTTTCCAAAGCATGCAGAGAACGTAGTTGTCGGTTCGGTGATACCCACCTCGGTGCCGGCAACCTTTGCCGTATAGCCGGAGATGAAATGATACATGGCCTGGCCGGCATCTAATTTTGAAATAGGAGGTAATACTCCGAACGCATCACAAGTAAGGAAGAAAATATTCTTAGGGGTACCGGCAACCGAAGGTTCTACAGCATTGTCGATATGATAAATCGGATAGGCAGCCCGCGTATTTTCGGTCTTACTGATATTGTCGTAATCTACCGTGGTAGTGCCTTCCAAGAACTCGATGTTCTCCACAATTGCGCCGAAACGAATGGCACTGAAGATCTGCGGTTCTTTTTCCGCGGAAAGGTTCACGCATTTGGCGTAACAGCCGCCTTCGAAATTAAAGACAGAATTTTCTGCCCATCCATGTTCATCGTCGCCGATTAGACCGCGGTTTGGATCAGCAGATAGGGTAGTTTTTCCAGTGCCGGACAATCCGAAAAATACAGCAGTATCACCGTCCTTGCCGATGTTCGCCGAACAATGCATAGACAATACTTTCTTGTCGTGCGGAAGTACGTAGTTGAGTACCGAGAAAATACCTTTTTTGATTTCGCCGGTATAACCGGTGCCTCCAATGAGAATGATGCGTTTCGTGAAATTAACGACGGCAAAATTCGACTGGCGAGTACCGTCGCGCTGAGGATCGGCGTCAAAACCAGGGGCGCAGATAATGCTCCAGTCGGCATGAACGGTAGTAAGAATCTCCTCACGGGTTGGACGCAGGAAGAGGTTGTTAGCAAAAAGGTTTTGCCACGGCGACTCTGTCACTACGCGAATGTTCAGTCGGTAGGTTGGGTCAGCGCAAGCATAAGCATCACGCACATACAAGGTTTTTCCCTGGAGGTAGGAGGTCACGCGATCGTAAAGGCGATCGAATTTTTCAGGGTCGAATTTGATATTGATATCACCCCACCAAACTGATTTTTCTGTGGTGGAATCACAAACGATAAATTTGTCTTTCGGAGAACGACCGGTGAATTTCCCGGTGTCAACTGCTAATGCACCGGTGTCGGTCAGTACACCCTCTCCGCATACAATGGTTTCTTCCACCAATTCAGCCGGTGTTAAGTTCCAATATGCATCAGCTACATTCCGGATACCGAGATCGGCGATAGTCGCATCCTTCGCTTTTAATCCGAATTCGTTCATGATCAGGTGTTTTTGAGGTTTTTTATTGGGAATACAAAGGTAGCAAATAGTCAGGAAGTGGGCAATTTAAGGCCGTTTCTGATGCTTACAGGCCTGATTTTCATAGGTATTGACCTGCTTCACGGACTTTAGCATCTCATTGGCTGCTGCGATGAATTCCTGCTGTTTCTCAGCACTCATTCCACTTAGAATGAAGCAGATCTCCGTCTCGCCCTCCCGTCCCCAAGGAATTTTATCGTAGGCAATTGTCATTTTTCGTTCGTTGCCGTACGTAGCTATCCAATTTTCGAAATTTCGCATGCCTTCGTTGTCGGGTCCGCTGGCAATGGAGTAGAAAGACACCAGATAACGATAAACCACCTGTGGAGTTGATGCTACTTCATCTGCTGAAGCGGAATAAGCTGAATCAGTTGCTGTGACTTCACTGGGTGCCACAAAGGTGGCATACGGACGTGCCGTTGGATCTCCTTTGCCTAGATTACGGGTGTTTGCTGTACGGGCCATGTTTTGCCGTTTGCACGCGGCGAAGCTGACAATGACAAGAGCGAGTATCACTAAATGTTTCATAACAGATAGAAGTGGAAGGTTGATGTTTAAAGAGATGTGCTGCGAAAGGCGGCCATGAACAGGGTGATCCATCCAGCTATCATACAGAGCCCGCCCAACGGCGTGATTGGTCCTAGAAAACTTTTCCAGGATGAAATGCCCAGTACGTCACGGGTGGATAACAAATAGATCGATCCGCTGAACAATACGATTCCGCTGGTAAACAAATAATAGGACCAACGCGCTCCGCCCGCGGGAATACGATCACTTAGGATGCCAAGCAATAATATAGCAAGTGCGTGAATGAACTGATATTTAACACCGGTTTCAAATGATTGGAGCTGTTCGGGACTTATTTTGGAGCGCAAACCGTGTGCGCCAAAAGCGCCCAGCACGACAGCAAGGCCTGCGAATGCACTGCCGGATAAAATCATCAAGCGCGTAATCATGCTGCGAAGATAGCAAAATTACACGCTAGAAAATGTACTTAATACGGACTTCCTGCGGCTATTCGGAAAGCGTCCCGGAATAACTGATTCGAACAACGGTATTGGAAAACTTGCTGGTATTGAGGTTGAAA
>CAINVI010000046.1 GCA_903854075.1 Candidatus Pollutiaquabacter sp.
AGCGCCCTTTGAATACAAACTCAGCGCCCATCTTTGAAAAGTTCAAGATAATAACCATCATTTATTCGTTTAGTAGCTTAATTCAATTAAGCATTTTGTGCATTCAATCATTGTGTTTGCAACTGCTTGATAAATTACGAATGGCCAAAGGTTACATGTATATTCTTGAATGTAGTAACGGAGCATTTTATACCGGCAGTACGAAAAACCTTACGCGCCGTTTGCAACAACATCAAAACGGAGAAGGTGCCAATTTTACCCAAAAGCACTTGCCGGTGAGACTGATCTATTTTGAAGTATTTTCAAGGATTGACCTTGCTTTCTATAGAGAAAAACAAGTACAAGGTTGGAGCCGAAGAAAAAAGATAGCCTTGATTTCGGGTAGATTAAATGAGCTAAATAGGCTATCTAAAAACTATTCGCAATATGGAATTCCTTAAGAAATTATTTTGAACATAGAGCCTTCAATTTCCATGAGACACAGGGCGCTGAGCCTGTCGAAGTGCCCTGTGGATAAGCGCTCCGTACTTTGAGCAATACTCACCCTTCGACAAGCTCAGGGTGCTACTTAGAAATTCTCATGATGGTGAAAATAAAACCCGTTCGTTGAGCCTGTCGAAACGAACGGAACAACCGGGCGCTTCGACAAGCTCAGCGCCCTGATTCGACAAGCTCAGCGCCCTTTGAATACAAACTCAGCGCCCCGTGAGTAAATAGCACCCTGAGCTTGTCGAAGGGTGCTGACCACTCACAGCACCCTGAGCTTTTCGAAGGGTGCGAACCACTCACAGCACCCTGAGCTTGTCGATGGGTGCGGACCACTCACAGCACCCTTAGCCTGCCGAAGCGCCCACCCCCGTTGAAAACTGCACAACACCTCCTACTCCAATTCCTTGCCGAATTGCTATTTTTACGGCATTCAATCCCTTATTATGTCCACGACCGAAGATCTCTTCAAAAACATCATTTCCCACGCCAAGGAATACGGCTTCATTTTTCAATCCAGCGAAATCTACGACGGTCTTAGCGCCGTGTACGACTACGGACAAAATGGCGCTGAACTCAAAAAGAATATCCGCGACTACTGGTGGAAATCCATGGTGCAAATGAACGAGAATATCGTCGGTATTGATGCCGCCATCTTCATGCACCCGACCACCTGGAAAGCGTCCGGTCACGTCGATGCTTTCAACGATCCCTTGGTTGACAACAAGGACTCTAAAAAACGCTACCGCGCTGACGTCCTTATCGAAGATCATGTCGCTAAGATCGAAGGCAAGATCAACAAGGAAGTGGAAAAAGCGAAAACCCGCTTCGGCGATAGCTTCGACGAACAACAATACCGCTCCACCAATGCGCGGGTCATGGAATACCAGCAGAAGATCGATGCGATCAATACGCGTTTCAAAGCTGCGCTCGAAGCCAACGACCTTAACGAAGTGCGTCAAATTATTCTCGACCTCGAAATCGTTTGCCCCATCAGCGGCACCCGCAACTGGACCGAAGTTCGCCAATTCAATCTCATGTTCTCCACGCAAGTGGGATCCGTCAGCGAAGAAGCTAGCACCATCTACCTGCGACCGGAAACCGCGCAAGGTATTTTCGTGAACTTCCTGAACGTACAGAAAACCGGCCGCATGAAGATTCCGTTCGGTATCGCACAAACTGGAAAAGCCTTCCGCAACGAAATCGTTGCCCGCCAGTTCATCTTCCGCATGCGCGAATTCGAACAGATGGAAATGCAGTTCTTCATCAAGCCGGGAACGGAAATGGAATGGTACCACCACTGGAAAGAAACCCGCATGAAGTGGCACCGCGCGCTCGGTTTCCCCGACGGCAAACACCGCTTCCACGATCACCTCAAACTCGCGCACTATGCGAACGCCGCATGCGATATCGAATTCGAATTCCCATTCGGCTTCAAAGAACTGGAGGGTATTCACTCCCGCACCGATTTCGACCTGGGTAATCACGAGAAATTCTCCGGCAAGAAATTACAATACTTCGATCCGGAACTGAACCAAAGCTACGTTCCTTACGTCGTAGAAACGTCCATCGGTCTCGACCGGATGTTCCTTGCGGTGCTATCACAAGCTTACGCCGAAGAAAAACTCGATGACGGTACCGACCGTGTCGTACTACGTATTCCTCCGATGCTCGCTCCAATCAAGTGTGCGATTTTGCCACTCACCAAAAAAGATGGACTGCCGGAGAAAGCCCGCGAAATCATGGATCGACTGAAATTCGATCATGCATGCATGTACGAGGAAAAAGATTCCATCGGGAAACGTTACCGCCGCATGGACGCCATCGGCACGCCGCTTTGCATCACCGTTGATCACGAAACGCTGACCGATAACTCCGTCACGCTACGTGATCGTGATACCATGCAACAAGAGCGCGTTCCGATCGACCGTGTTGAACAACTTGTCATGGACAAGGTCGATATGCGGAAAGCGCTCCGTGCGTTAGGGAACTAACCTTAGTCTTTCAGTGTAGCTGCTGGCAAGAAGGAATATTGCTTTCCAAACTCGAGCATCTGTCCGATGAAATCGGCCGGGTATTCTACTTTCACATCTTTGATGCGATCACCGTCCATCTCAGCAACCAGTCGTGGTTGAATGAAGCCCATGTACGGCGCTACATTCAATTTCTCATAGCGTGCTAATACTTCGCGGTGAAGTACCTGATCGACTTTCACGCCGTAATTTTCCACCAGATTTTTTCCGCCTTCGAAATCACCTTCGGATTTAATCCGCTGAATTTCTCGTAACAACTGACCAAACAAAGCACGCAGCTTGTTGTAATCGTTCACCACGAAATAGGTTTTGCCTTCGCGGATTTGTTTCTCAATGACGTTTTCGTTGGCGCCTTTTTCAAAGGCCCACGCCGCTACCAACTGACGATTGCGCATATGTGCTTCTTCCAGATTTTTTCCTAACTCAATTCGATTGAGCTGCGTCATCATTCCGTTCATGATATAACTGTCGTACTGCGCCATTCCCACTTCGAGTGAAGGCATAACGCCCAACTCGATGAGTTTCTCGTCCATAATGTAGTACAGTCCAACTAAATCAGCGCGTGCTTCTTCCAATACGCCGGCATAATTCTTTAATGTTTGATCCGTAGTTCCTACACCTTCATTGATTTGGCCGGAAGCATGTCCGAGTACTTCGTGAAGATCAGTGTGTAATTCTCCGGCGAGTGCACTGTATTTACGCACGCGGGCCGCCATTTCCGGACCGGAGCCAAATTCATCGACCACCGGACTCTTGCCACGATAAAAATTATACGCAGCGACGATGTTTCCCAATGAAACCGACTTCGAGCCATGCTCTTCTCGAATCCATTCGTTGTTCGGCAGATTGATACCGATTGGTGTGGACGGCGCAGCATCGCCTACTTCACCAATGACCGTAATCACTTTCGCCGTGATCCCTTTTACGTTTTTCTTTTTGTGTTCGTCCATGATCGGCGAATGATCCTCAAACCATTGTGCCTGATTGGAAATAGCAGCAATACGCTTGGTCGCTTCCATATCTTTCATGGATACTGCACTTTCGAAAGCACCCTTTTTTTGCAATGCATCCTGATAAACCTCGATGAATCCATTTACGAAATCAATGCTGGCAGCGGTGTCGGCCACCCAGGCTATGTTGTAATTGTCGAATTGCTTAGGATCGCCGGTACGGTAGAATTCGATCAGCTGTCGAATGGTGAGCGCTTGTGCCGGATTTTCAGCCACTTTTTCTGCTTTCCCCAACCAGTAGATGATCATGTCGATAGCTGGCCCATACATACCGCCTGATTTCCAAACGTTTTCGACCAACTTCCCATCCTTTTTGACAAGCTGTGTGTTGAATCCGATTTGAGAACGATTGGTTGAATCCGCTGCTTTGAGGCTGTTGTAATAATTCTCCGCCTCTTGCTGACTTACGCCAGCATAAAAATTATTGCAAGACGCTTTGATGACATCGGACGCACTCAGATCAACACCTTTGGGATCGTACGTTGGATCAAAAACAATTTTGGTCAATGAAGACTGGTATTCAGCCATCGTCAAACCATTCAACGGTAATACGGCTGCATCGCTTTGTGCAACGAGTTCATTGAAATAGTCTTTAGAACATTCCGGAACGATTTTATCGGCGGAGTAATGATGGTGATTGCCGTTGGCAAAAAAGAAACGCTTGCAATACACCATGAATTTATCCCACTGCTCACCGGAACGTTCTCCTTTATAGGTTTCCAAAATGCCCTCCAACGTTTTACGCAAGGCGATCCCGTGACGGTATTTCTGATCATAAAAAATATCACGACCACAAAGTCCCGCTTGATAAAGATAATAGGCCAATTCTTTTTGCTTAAGCGTCAGCTCATCAAAGCCTTTCACTTCGTACCGAAGCACCTGAATATCGGCGAATCGATCCGCGATATAATCAAAAGATGTTGTATCGGTAGCCGATTGTTGTCCGGATTTATTTTTTGGAGTACAGGAAAAGAGTGCTAATGCACAAAGATTGATGAGCAGTAATTTTTTCATGATGATTGCTTATAAATGACAAGGATAAAGATCGTATAATTTCCTTCAGGCCGAAATATGGTCCGGCCGTGCGTGGACAGGAAGTAAAACAGATTTTGTTTTATTTCAAGTCGTACTTATTCATGTATTTACGGTACAATTGCTTTTGGGCATCGTCCAGATCGATAGTCCGGCCTTGAATGAACGCTGCCTCGACGACCGAAGAACGCATATCAAGTAAATCACCGGAGGTAAGAATCAGCGTGGCATCTTTGTCCACTTCCAACGTTCCGGCAGACGAACTAACCCCCAGAATTTGCGCCGGCACAGCGGTGATCATCGCGAGCGCTTGTTCCTTATCGAGGCCGAATGCCGCAGCCGTTCCTGCCATGAAAGGCAGATTACGTTCTTGCCAGGAACCGTCAATGGAAATGGCACACGTCACGCCTGCGCGGTGAAGTAGAAACGGTAATTTATACGGAAGATCGGTATCATCGTCTTCACGGGGCGGAAGTGCATGAGTTTGTCCAAGAATAACCGGAACGGAGTTCTCTTTCAGTAATGAAGCAACGCGCCAGGCATCACTTCCACCAACCAGAACCATTTTCAATGTATGTTTTTTGGCAAACAACACGGCTGCCTCAATTTCTTTTACATAGCCGGCGTGCACGAACAATTTGGTTGTTCCGTCAAACAAACCACGCATCGCTTCGAAACGGACGTTCACCTCTTGTGGTTGTTGCTGTTTGCAATACGCTTCGGCTTCATTAAAATACTGCTCCAATACAGAAAGTTCACGCTGCATACGCTGTCGCTGATTTTCCTCGGATTCCGGTCCACCACCCTGATAAATATACATGCGCGGCCAATTCATATGCATGTTCTTATCCATTGCTACAGCAGCGTCTTCCCAATTCCAGGCATCCAGCTGCACGACCGATGATGTGCCGGAAATCATGCCTCCGCGTGGCGACACCTCCGCCATCAACACCCCGTTGGAACGTACCGTTGGTATGATCTTTGAATCCGTATTGTAGGAAATGATGCTGCGGATGTTCGGGTTCATTTCTCCCACTTCATTATAGTCGAGGGTAGAACGAACCATGTCGATTTCTGCAAGTCCGATGTTCGTATTACAAGCGATCAATCCCGGATAAGCGTGCTTTCCGTATCCATCGATGACGACGGCATAACTGTCTTTTTTCAATTTCACCGTAGTAGCATCTGCCACCAGTATCAGCTTTCCGGCATCGAATCCAATCACCGCATTCTCGATGACTTTTCCGTTGCCGATGTGCGCCTTGACGTTCATGATCAACACAGAACCGGATTGCTTGGCCGCCGGCGCAGGATTTTGCGCTACGGTTACGCTTGTAGTGATCATTCCTGCGGCAATTATCAGATATTTTATAATGCGTTTCATAGTCGCTATTTTTCTTTTAGGTTAACTCAGTGAATGGTGTGGTATTCTTCTTCCAGACAATGTTTAAGAATCTGCGGCTTGGCCGCCGGCTTACGCACTGCTTCTCCTTTCAACTTCACTTCATTCATCTGTTGTACCAAACGGGCGCGCTCCTTACGAATGTCTTCGCGGAGCTGGGCATCACGCTCACTGTCGTAATAGGCAATACCATCCACATACGTGGTCAACGGCTTTGCATAAATACTCATAGGATGATCATTCCACAGGACAAGATCAGCGTCTTTCCCGGCCTTGATGCTACCGACTTTATCGTCCACGCGTAACATCTTGGCAGGATTTAACGTGACGAACTTCCAGGCGTCTTCTTCGCTGATGCCGCCGTATTTGACGGCTTTGGCTGCTTCCTGATTCAATCGTCGTGCCATTTCAGCATCGTCAGAATTATAACCTACGTTCACACCAACTTTGTGTAAGATGGCAGCGTTGTACGGAATAGCATCATAAACTTCATACTTGTACGCCCACCAGTCGCTGAAGGTAGAAGCTCCACGGACGTTATGCGCTTTCATCTTATCCGCGACTTTAAAGCCTTCCAAAATGTGTGTAAAGGTATTCACTTCGAAACCGAACGAATCTGCAACATGCATAAGCATATTGATTTCACTTTGTACGTAGGAATGGCAGGTGATAAAGCGCTTGCTGTTGAGAATTTCAGACAATGCATCCAGCTCCAGATCTTTGCGCGGCGGAACAGCATTGGTTTTGAGGGACGCATCGGTCGTTGTCCATCGGCTCTGCTGCTGCTGGTATTCCTCAGCACGCGTAAAATAATCCATGTACACCTGCTCCACGCCCATGCGTGTTTGCGGGAACCGAACCGTTTGCAGATCGCCCCAATTGGCTTGCTTCACATTTTCCCCGAGGGCGAACTTGATGAATCCCGGCCATCCGTCGAACTTTAACTCCTCAGGCGATTGTCCCCAACGCAACTTGATCAGCTGAGTTTGTCCGCCGATAGCATTGGCACTGCCGTGCAACAAATGCGAACTGGTGACGCCGCCAGCAAGTTGACGATAAATATTGATGTCGTCAGCATCGAGTACGTCGCCGATGCGAACCTCCGCGGAAGACGTCTGCGTGCCTTCGTTGACAGAATTACTGACAGCGATATGCGAGTGTTCATCGATGATACCGGCGGTCAGGTGTTTGCCGGTACCGTCGATTACCGTAGCGCCGGCAGGTGCAACGAGGTCTTTACCGACCTGTACGATTTTGCCGTTGGAGAACAAGACATCAGCCTCCGTCAAAATTCCTTCTGCTTCGTTGGTCCAAACCGTAGCATTGATGATCAATACCGTTCCGGCCTTCGGCAATTCTTTCCATCCGTACGCCATATTCGGATAACTGATTTTACCGATATCCTTAAGTGGCTTGGCCGTAGTATCTTTCTTTTCCGTCAAGGTAATCAACGAATCAAATGTCATCGTCCAGTTGGTCCAGTTGCCATCGGCAAGCTGTGCATTTCCGCTCCAGCCCTGCTCTTCTAACACGCCGGAGTAGCGGACCACTCCTTTCGGATCTTCGAGTTTACGTTCAAAGCTGAAGGTAACCAGATCGCCGTTTCGTGAAAAAGCCATTGCCTTAACCTGCAACGTGTCTTCATACATATACATTTCAGGAGAGAGTGCTTCACCGGAGATCTTCATACGTGAAGGTTTACCGGAAGCAGTAACGAGCGAATAATTTCCGCGGATATCTTTTTGTTCCGAATTTCCGATCGGATAACGAACGCCTTTCACCCAATTGTCGAGTATGACCGTTTCTTTACTAAACAAATTGCCGGAGGTGATGATGAAGTTCGCAATCATTCCGCGCTTCAGCGCGCCGATTTTATCCTGAACGTTCAGGAAAGCCGCAGGAGCGGCTGTCAACGCTTTCAGTGCTTGCTGCTCGGTCAGTCCATGATCAATCGCCTTCCGGAGATTTTTCCAGAAATCATTTTTATTTTTCAGCCCGGTAGCTGTCAGTGCAAACTCGATACCGGCTTTTTCAAGTGCTGCAGGATTAGTGGGCGCCAGTTCCCAGTGCTTGAGGTCGTGCAGGGAGATATTGATGGCATCATAGGGGTCCGACAAATCATACGCTTCCGGGAAGTTGAGCGGCAGAATCAGGCGCATTCCGGCATTATCGATTTCTGTCAATCGCTCGTACTCATCGCCATTACCTTTTACGATAAACTGCACATCAAATTCCTCTCCGATAGTAGAGACACGTAATTCATTTTGTTTATCCCCGGCATCAAAGATGAAAGGAAGATCTTTTAGCTGGTTAAAAGCAGCCAGTGAGATGTTGTATTCTTTTCGATATCCGCCGTTCTTATACCACTGCGCATCGTAAAAAGTCTGACGAATCAGTGCGATGGAACCCATCAGCGATGACGGATAATCCTGCGTGGACGTGCCTTTATCGAATGAGAATTCAGCCGCTGCACGATCTTTCAGGATAAGATCATTTTCATTTTCATTGCCAATCAATACAATGGCGGCTGTTCCGCGAACAATTCCATCCTTATTCAGACTGAGCACACTGCCGAAGCCAAGCTTTCGCAACTCTTCGGCTTTTTTACCGTCAACACTGAAGTTGCGGTACGCATCGTATTCCGAACGAATAGCCTGGTTCCAGTGATAGGCCCCTTTGGTATTCGACAGGAACTGCGGACCGGTTTCATGAGTAGCATGTTCGCGTTTCACTTCCGGCATTCCATAATCCGAATGCATGTCAATCAGGGAAGGATAAATGCTTTTACCGCCAAGATCCATGACTACAGCATCCTTAGGCACCGAAACTTCTTTACCGACTTCCAACACCTTGCCGTCGCGGATCAATAATGTCGCTGAATCGACAATGGTCTTGTAATCGACGTGAATGCGGGCGTTGGTAAACGCGAAAACGGTATGTCTCGGATCTGTCGGTCCGTTGACCGGAAAAGTGGCTTGTGCCAATGTAGCGGTGATGCCGGCCAACCAGGCGGCCATTGCCAGGAGTGTATACTTCATAGTTTCGATAGGAAACTACGAATATAGCGATTTACAAGCGTATTCCGGATGAAAATCCAGTCAGTGGGATTTAATGAGTGATCGGAATTGCGTCAAATTTCGGTGATCGCTGATTCGAAGTACATAATAGCCTTCCGGTAAATCAGAAATGGAAAAGGCAACCTCCGTAGCATCTTTGATTTTGAATTCTTTCAACGATTTACCGTATATATCCAGCACCGTTACGTTACCGTTAAAATAGGCCGAAAATTGAAGTTGTAACGCACCGGAGGTCGGATTAGGATAGATTTTTATCTCCTCCATTGATGATGCCGGAAAGAGTCCGGTCGATGGACAAATCGTACACGACAATTGATACGTCACCGCTGCATCGGAAGCGACTGTTGCTGCAAATATATTTCCGGAAATACAATCATTCTTCAGATGATAATCGAGCCATGGTACGAGATAACGATTGATGATCGTATGCTGGTTGGAACGGGTGATACCAGGAGTCGGCGTACACGATGCTTCTCCTATACTACACAACGTATTCTGGTCCGCCATCTGACAATGACTGGCGCCTACTATAGAAATATACGTTTTGCAGGAAGAAACAAGCGCTGCATACATCGGTAGTTGATGAGCCGATGGCGGTGTAACACAATCGTTAGCACCGGCAATCACCAGCGAAGGAATGGTGATGGAAGCAGCGGCACCAATAGCCGATGTGCTCGTTTCGGCGGCAGCCAGGGTGATCATGGTGCGAATGGACGGATTGTATTGCACGGCAAGAAAAGCTGCGCCTCCGCCCATGGAATGTCCCATTACACAGGCGGAAGAATCAAGTCGCCCGAAGAACCGCGACGCCGGCGTGGTACTTTCTGTCTGCATGGCCGTTACCACAAAGGCGAGATCTTTACCCAATTCAAGATGATTCGGTGAAAAGCCGGTCTCGGTAATCGGAAATGCGACCACGTAACCGTTAGCAACCAGCTCTTCCCATACATTGGCATAAGCATCCCACGTCATCACAAATCCATGGCCGAAGGTGACGATCGGTGCCGTAATGGGTTGTTGGGTAAAGGCAACATCGTTTCCAACCACATCCGCAGGATAATAGATTTCCATGGTAACCGGTCGGTTTCGCGACGGATCCGTAACGTTCAAAGTGGTATGACCAACTGCAAACGGCTGTGCCGCGGCGATGGAACACAAAATAGTGGCAACGATGGTGAAAATCGTTGACTTGCTGCGCAAAAGATTCATTTACCGAAGATAAACAATGTGTAGAAAAGTCGGGGGCCTTCCTTCCCGACATTGAAATGAAAGTATTAAATTTGACCAAAACACCCGAACATGAGCTCCTCCCTGCTTGCCCAGATACATTACATCAGCGCCCTCGCTTTTTTAGTGATTTACCTGATCAAAACTGTTTTGCTTTTCACGAGTGTGTCCTCGCTGGACCGTTTCGCCGCGAAAGTTAAAGTACCCGAGATGATCATCAGCACGTTGTTTTTGGTAACCGGCATCTGGTTACTCGTCATCCTTGGCGGCATCAAAGTTATATACATCATCAAGTTGGCCATGGTCTTCGTAGCCATTCCACTTGCTGTGATCGGCTTCAAGAAAAAGAAAAAGGCACTCGCATTTCTTTCGTTTCTGCTGATCGTCGGGTCATTCGGCATGGCGGAAGCCGGTAAAAAGAAACCGTTCATCCAATCAACCGCCATCGTGGATAATGATGGTAGCCGTCTCAATAATGGTAAAAAAGTATACCTGGAAAATTGCGCCTACTGTCACGGCAACGACGGCAAGAAAGCGTATCGTGGCGCTCCGGATCTCTCCGGCGGACGTAACGAAGGCTATACGGCACAAGTTGTCACCGATGGTAAGAAGGGTGATATCGGTGTAATGCCAGCTTATGGCGGAACGCTATCCTTCGATGAAATCGCCGATGTAGCGTTGTATATAGCAGCTATGGGTAAAACCACTCCGGCTCCTGTAACAGAATAATTCTCGTACTGAATTTAGCTGAACCGCATTGCCTTCCAATTCCCCATTCAATACCCGTCCTGATCAGGAAACTGCCGTACTGGTAGGTATACAGATCAAAGGACAACGTGAAGAGCAACTGACCGAATACCTCGATGAGTTAGCGTTTTTGGCAGAAACTGCCGGAGCGAAAACGGTACGTCGTTTCACCCAGAAACTGGACTCCCCGGATTCCAGGACCTTTATCGGGAGTGGCAAACTCAACGAAGTTCGTAACTACATCAAGGATCACAAGATCGATCTGGCCATCTTCGACGATGAACTAAGCGGATCACAGATCAAGAATATCGAGAAAGCACTCGAATGCCGTGTGTTGGATCGCAGTAATCTGATCCTGGATATTTTCGCCAAACGTGCACGCTCTGCGCAGGCGAAAGCACAGGTAGAGCTAGCACAATATCAATATTTGCTTCCACGCCTCACGCGCATGTGGACGCACTTAGAAAAGCAGCGTGGCGGAATCGGCATGCGTGGTCCGGGGGAATCTGAGATTGAGACTGACCGCCGTATCATTCGCGACAAACTGGCGAAGCTGAAAGAGCAGCTGCGCACCATTGAAAAACAAAGTGCGACACAACGAAAGCAACGCGGCGACATGGTGCGTGTAGCATTGGTCGGGTATACCAACGTCGGCAAATCAACGTTGATGAACCTGCTCAGCAAAAGCGAAGTGTTTGCCGAAAACAAACTCTTCGCCACACTCGACACCACGGTTCGAAAAATAGTTCTGGACAATGTTCCGTTTCTGTTATCAGACACCGTCGGGTTTATCCGTAAGCTGCCCCACAATCTGATCGAATCATTCAAATCTACTCTCGACGAAGTGCGTGAAGCAGATATCCTTATTCATGTAGTAGATATTTCGCATCCGCAATTTGAAGACCAGTTGAACGTGGTGAAAGAAACCTTGGCGGAGCTGAGCGTTGCCGAAAAACCGACACTATTAGTGTTCAATAAGGTCGACGCCTATTCGTTCATTCAGAAAGAGGAAGACGATCTTACACCGGCTACGGCGGAAAATCTTTCACTGGAAGATCTGAAGAAAACGTGGATGAACCAATTGGCGGGTGAATGCGTATTCATCTCCGCAGCGAAGCGGACCAATATCGATGAATTACGCAAACGATTGATGGAACTGGTGAAGGAAGTCCATTTTCGACGTTATCCCAACTTATTATACAAGCCGGAAAACGAACAGCAATAACCAAGCTGTTTTATTGCGGAGAAAATTAGCGCGCGACAGAAAACTGGCGTGTGGCCAAATGACGCTGTTGATTGTCGATCAACTGCATCAGGTAATTCCCTGCAGACAAATCATTGACGTCGAACGACAACTCTGCATCGTCTAATTCTTTTTCCGCTACAAGCTTACCGTTGGTATCCAGTACACGAACCAGTACACCGGATTTTTTATCGGTGAATGATGCACGGACACGGACATAACTGGAAGCGGGCGAAGGAAATACATCGAACTGTTTTACAGTAGCAGAGATATCATCGACACCGATGGTGCCGGAGAAGGAAAGATTGTCTACAAACAAAGCCGAGCCAAGCGCCAGGTTCGGATCATTGATACCACGACTGGATTGGATCAGAATGAGACATGAGTCAGGATTGTTTACCCAGTCGCGGTAGTCAAACTGCAACGCTACCGGTGTGTACGTTGAAAGCGGCTGATCAATCGTATCAGAGACAATGGCAATCGTGTCGCGGTTGCCGGTCAATGTGTTGCGACGTAATAGGGCAGCGGTTATCACTGCAGCGTCCGTAGAGGCAGCCGGCAGATATTTTATTTCCGCGTTAAAAAATTTGGAGCGAACAGCCGTAGCCGTTCCGCCCGAAATCGAATATGATGTCAGTGACGCTGATATTACTCCGTTGGTAAGAACTCCCGGTCCTCGCACAGTACCAAAAAACGGAACTATAACTTCAGAAGAAATCAACTTCACAGCATAAGTACCATTCGAAGCATCCAGATCCTGCAAGGCAGAATGGACCGTATTACTACTCAACCCCATGGTAATACTGTCGGTCGTTGTCCAGAATTCCGGACGGCTACCCGCGGCACTATACTGCACCCAACTTTCGAAACTACTGTTGGGAATGGTTTGCGCGAAAGTTGCTGTAGACAATAGAAGGCCGCAGAACAGAACGATTTGCTTTTTCATTGGATCAAGGTATTAGACGATCAAAAATACAAAAAAGATGATGGGGTTAGAGGGTAATCGATAGTGGAAATAAAAAAAGCGTCCGATCATCCACAAACGCCGATCTAGCAGAAGGTGAAAGCGATTAGCCGCCGGTACCTACCTTCAGCCGAGTGCCTATTTTAAGTTCATTGGACTCGAGCTGATTGATTTCTTTGATCTTTTCCACCGTCAGGCCTTCGTAGCGTTGCGCAATTTTCCAAAGCGTATCGCCAGGGGCTACCACGTGATACATGGTGCCGGGATCCTGAATACGATTAGTATTGATGGTCATGACAGCGGCCACCGAAACCGTTTGTGCGGAAGAGTCCGGGGTGGTCGTTGCTAACGTATCCGAAGTGCTTATTGATGCAACGGTTTCTTTGGGTTTTGACGCTACAGCTACCGGTTCAACCTTTTTAGGCACGTTGACATACACCTTGAGTTGTTGTCCGGTCTGCAGTCGTGTTGAACGGAGATTGTTCCAACGTTTCAAATCATTGACTGAACAGTTGTATTTATTGGCGATGACCAGCAAATGTTCACCCTTCTTCACCCGGTGTGTCTTGCGCACCTGTTCGTTCACATACGTCCCTGTTTCAGCCGTTTCCGGTTGTTGCAGTGTTTCGATCGGCGGCTGGATGAGTGTAGCTTCGTTCGCCAGGTACTGATTCATCCGATTGGTCGGCATACGCAGCACATAGGCAGTTTCGCTTTCGGGAATAATCCCGCGTTTGTAAACAGGATTGAGATACGATAGCACTTCATACGGGACATTAATGGCTGCCGCTGCCTGATGTAGATCGATGCGATGGTTGACCATCACGGTATCCACTTCAAAGTAATTGACCAATGGTTCAACGGCTGTCAGATTATGTTCCGCCGTATAATTCATCAGATAGGTAACCGCAATAAAGGCCGGGACATACCCGCGCGTTTCGCGGGGCAGATACGGACTGATTTCCCAGAACGTACGTTTTCCGCCGGAGCGCGCAATGGCGCGGTTGACATTACCCGGTCCGCAATTGTAGGAAGCGATGACCAGCAGCCAGTCGTTGTAGATAGCATACATGTCTTTGAAATACTGACAAGCCGCGTACGTGGATTTCACCGGATCTCGACGATCATCCGTATACGAAGTGACCTGCAGTCCGTACATTTTACCGGTGGCCAGCATGAACTGCCACAATCCGCTCGCCCCTACGGGAGATACGGCGGTAGGATTCAGCGCGCTTTCGACGACAGACAAGTATTTGAATTCCAATGGCAACTGCTGTTGGTCCAGGATCTGTTCGTAGAGCGGGAAATAAAGTTGAGCCAGTCCCATCACACGCTCAGTCAGAGCGCGTTTTTGGAGGCCGTATAAATTGATGTACTGCTTCACCTCGTCGTTGAAGGTCAACGGGATGGGTGACTGTATTTTTTCAATCCTTTTCCGATAGATATCGTCGGCATATGCTGGAACTTCTTTTTCACCGAAACAGGAAATCATCGGGTTGGGAGAACACAAGCGCTGGATATAACATTGAGATACCATACTGTCCAACGCGGCTACAATCGGGTCGTAATTGATCTGTACCGCCGTCGTATCAGCGGCAGCGGCAGGTTGCACCCAAAACGACAGCAACAGCCCGGTAAAAGAGGCTGCGCCAACGGCGCGTCGTACTTTATGGATCAAAAACGAAATCATTGGACGGAATCTGAGGTGACGGAGTAGTTGCCACCCTGCTGGATTACAGTGGCAAAATTAAGTTATTCGGGCTTCATTATTATGTATCTACGATGAAGTTGCTTCCCGGGATGGGGTCAAATCGAGGCGTTTATTACAGGTACTCCACTACTTCTTTTGGTGCCTAATTCGTTGAAAACCTGTTTTTTACTCAAAAACGGATTTCCGATACGCGTTTCGCAACGTTTTGTCTCGTTCGACCGGAATTTGTCAGAGGGGCAAAACGTATTGATCCGCCTTGTAAAAACAAGGTTTCGTGGAGTTTTGAGGTCGGTTTACCGAATAACTTGGACTTCGCCCACGGCGGAAGCTTTATTTGTAAAAGTCCAGTACACGGGTGTGCCTTTGTGCTAGGACGTGCTCTCTCCGCACTGTCTTTTATCGTTGCCATTGCTGCCGGCGTAAATAACGACTGACCATGGCTATGGAAACCGTCCTGGTGGGATGTCCTTTCCCACTGGCGAAAGATCATCTGTCTGCACTTCTTGCAGGGCTTGGGTTCGTTGTCATTTGTCACGAACACGATCTACCCCGGGTAGTAGGTTTTAAAAGTGGATGGCTGTCGTATTCCAAAAAATTAATCCTGGAGCTTTCTCCTATAGACAATAACACCACACGAATAGATATTTCCGCTTTCCGGTTCACTCATAAATTAAAATCGGAAGACGAATTACTGGAGGAAAAAATAGCCTCCGCCATCTGCGAAAAAATGAAAACACCACTTGCCACCAACTGATGAGCTGCGAAGAAATCACACAGCATCTTAATAAGATAGCGACGCTTTACCTGAAGGACAATAAACGGAAGGTGGGATGGCTTTTTGTGGAGAAGAAAAACACTCCGGAAGAAGAGCTGCAGGAAATCTGCTTTATCAGCGTACGGAAAGGAAGGAAACTGATTTATGCCCTGGAAACTGGGGATACTAAAGCACTGGAACCCTACCGGGAGGTCATTTCAGTAGACGATATCGAGCG
>CAINVI010000047.1 GCA_903854075.1 Candidatus Pollutiaquabacter sp.
CGATTTAACTCCGTTTGAACTACAGGGAAAATTTCTCGAAGGAACAGGGAGCCTGGTATTACAACATAAAGAACGTGTTGCTTTTGCAGCCATATCCGATCGAACACACCCCAAGCTTGTAGTAGACTGGTGTAAAGCAATGAAGTACCGGCCGGTAATGTTTTCCGCGGAGGATAAAAACGGGAATCCTATTTATCACACGAATGTGATCATGTGTTTTGGAAAAGGCTTTACGATTTGCTGTATGGCAGCTATCCGCTCGGCCACTGAGCGGAAAATTGTTGCTGAAGAACTGCAGCATTCCGAAAACATCATATTAGACATCTCTCTGGATCAACTTCACCACTTTTCCGGAAACGGTATTCAACTGAAATCAAAAACAGGAGAACCTGTTTTTTTATTGTCAAAAAACGGATGGGAACACCTCTCTGTTTTCCAGCGTGAGATCATCAAAGCCAATAGTAAAGTCATCACGCCCGATTTATTGCTCACTGAACAGCTAGGCGGAGGAAGTGCTCGTTGTATGGTGGCCGAATTGTTTTGACTACAAATGCACGGCAATACCAATATACCAGAACCAACCGGAGAGATCATAATTGCGACCCGACAACGTCCGACGGGAATTTCCGTTATCAAAAACTGATTCTTTAAACGAGGGACGAATTACAGGCAGATACCATTTCAACTGCATGGGTATAAAAGAAACGTTCGGCGAAATGAATAACTCCGCATCCAAAGCAAACACTGCATTTAATCCGTATTTACGTTGTATACTGGACTTTACGGTATAAAATAACACCGAGTCTGCTGGCAAGTGAACATCTAATTCTTCTACCAAGGAATTCACCGAAAATCCACCGGATGCAGACAGCTGGAAGCCAACCTGCTTCTTACGCGGATATTTCATCACAATAAAATTCGTAAACACATCCGCGGATTGCACCGCCGTATTCCACGACAAGTAGTCGAATTCGGGGTTAGCGGAATACACATTAGCATAATAGGAACCGGTATTCCTAGAGGTGGTGAAATTAATTCCGGAGGCTACTAAAGGCGACCAAGCATAAGAAACACCCAACTGAAGTGACGGATAATCGATGCCAACATTCGCACCTTCCAACAAACGACAGCCGGCAACCGGCGGCTCGCCGGGACAGTCGGTGGAGCGATAACCGGCTACTTCAAGTACATCACTGAAATTCCCCTGGGAAATCGAACGATTGTTTACCGATAAAGATACTCGAAATGGCCCCGGCGATATCAACTGAGCGTTAGCAGTAAAATTCAGCACGCACCCTAGCAACCAGAAAACAAACACACGGATGGACAAAAAAACCTTGTCTTCCCTACTCCATCGTGAAATTCGGATTACCGCGGGCAAGCTACTACGCATCTCACTAATTACATATTCCGGCGGTACTGTCCACCTACTTCAAATAGTGCATGGGTAATTTGACCCAGCGAACAGTATTTGGCAGCCTCCATCAATCCTTCAAACATGTTTTTATTTTGAATGGCGGCCAGTTGCAATTGCTTAAGCAAGGACGCTGATTTTGGAGCATTGCCCTGTTGCAAGTTCTCAAGCATACTGATCTGATATTCTTTTTCTTCGGTAGTAGCGCGAATCACCTCCGCAGGGATGATGGTAGGCGAACCTTTTGATGAAAGAAATGTGTTTACTCCGACAATCGGATATTCACCAGTATGCTTGAGCATTTCGTAATGCAGACTTTCTTCCTGGATTTTACCGCGCTGATACATGGTCTCCATAGCACCCAGTACACCGCCGCGCTCTGTTATACGATCGAATTCAATCATGACTGCCTCTTCGACTAAATCCGTTAGCTCTTCCGTTATAAAAGAACCTTGCATCGGATTTTCATTTTTAGCCAAGCCTAACTCACGATTGATGATCAACTGTATGGCCATAGCCCGACGAACAGACTCCTCTGTCGGTGTAGTGATGGCTTCATCATAAGCATTCGTATGCAACGAGTTGCAGTTGTCATAGATCGCATAGAGCGCCTGCAGCGTTGTACGAATATCGTTGAAATCAATTTCCTGAGCGTGTAACGAACGTCCGGAAGTTTGGATATGATACTTCAACAATTGCGAGCGCTCATCAGCACCGTATTTCTGCTTCATGGCTTTGGCCCAGATACGACGAGCTACGCGACCTATAACTGCGTATTCAGGATCGATACCGTTACTGAAGAAGAAACTAAGGTTTGGTGCAAACTTATTGATATCCATACCTCGCGAGAGGTAATACTCGACATAGGTGAATCCGTTCGACAATGTGAAAGCCAACTGCGTAATTGGATTGGCTCCGGCTTCCGCAATGTGATAACCCGAGATAGAGACCGAATAGAAATTACGAACCTTATTCTCGATAAAATACTGCTGAACATCGCCCATCAGACGTAACGAAAATTCAGTAGAGAAAATACAGGTGTTTTGTGCCTGATCTTCTTTAAGAATATCTGCCTGCACAGTTCCCCGCACTTGCTGCACGGTTTCTGTTTTTAGTTTACGATAAACATCCTCCGGCAATACCTGATCACCGGTCACGCCAAGCAAGAACAAGCCAAGCCCGTCGTTTCCTTCCGGAATTTCTCCCTGATAAGCAGGACGAGCGACACCTTTAGCAGCATAAATAGCATCA
>CAINVI010000048.1 GCA_903854075.1 Candidatus Pollutiaquabacter sp.
GTATTCCAGGCAGTGGCAGGATACATCTGGTCAATGAAACACGGTACGAACAGGTCGACAATCATGGAGTAGTGCTGCGAGTTTGTTGAGTCAATTGTCAGTAGGCATGATCTGACGCTGATTTCCGATACGAAGTAACAAAATCAGACCCACAATGAAAAAAGCGGTGATAATAATGATGCTGTTCCGCATACTTCCGGTGAGTTCATTGATATAGCCAAAAATGAATGTGCCGATGACTATTCCGACTTTTTCACTGACATCAAAGAAGCTGAAATAGGAAGCGTGATCAGTTGTTTTAGGCAGAAGTTTCGAGTAGGTAGAACGCGATAGTGATTGAATGCCACCCATAACCAGTCCTACGCCGGCTGCCAGACCGATGAACATGTTCTGCTCGTTTACTCCAAACCGTTTATCGCAGAACCAGGCGCCAATACAGATGAGAATCCAAACGAGAATGGCGATGGTAATGGCTTTGATGTTTCCCAGCCGGGAGGAAAGAAATGCAAACAAATATGCGCCTCCGATTGCTACGAATTGTATGATCAGAATAATGGCGATAAGAATTGAAGAGTCGAGGTGTAATTCGCCATCGCCGAAAAGAGTGGCGACGTACATGACAGTTTGAACACCCATATTATAAAAAAAGTACGCCCACAGGAAACTGCGCAGGCGTTGCGTGTGTTTCAATTGGTCCCACACTTTTTTAAGTTCCTTGTATCCGTTGAACAAGTAATTTCCAGTGGAAGGTTTTCGTTGTTCTTCGCGTCGTAGATGGTAAAAAGTGATTTGGGCAAAACCGAACCACCATAATCCCACTAGTACAAACGCTAGCCGTATGGCTTGTCCTTTCTCTATGTTACCGTACCATTCCGGAAATAGAATCATGGTCAGTGAAAATATCAGCAAAAGCGAACTGCCGATATAGCCAAGTGCGAATCCTTTTGCGCTGACCTTGTCCTGGTCTTCTGGACGAGCTATTTCCGGTAAGAAGGCATTGTAAAAAACGATGCTGCCGGAAAATCCGATCGCCGCAAGCATGGATCCTGCTATGCCGATCCACAAGGTTTCTAAAGAATGGAAGAAGTAAAGTGATGCACAGGAAACAGATCCCAGTGTACAAAAAAAGTACATGAAGGATCGCTTGTTTCCCGAGTAATCTGCAATGGAAGATAACAGTGGATTTATAAATGCAATGATCAGAAAAGCAAGCGAGAGCGCGTAGGTTTGCAGTGAGTCACTGTTAAAGTCCATGCCCAGAAAATGCACCGGTGATTGCTGTCCGTCGCTCGTGATAGCATGAAAGTAAATCGGGAAAAGCGCGGATGTAATTACCAACGAATACGCAGAATTTGCCCAGTCGTACATCGCCCAGGCCGATACTGTTTTCTTGTGTCGTTTACCCGCGTCCATATATTGGGGTAAGGTAATTACAAATTCTGAAAAACATCAACCGGAATGGTCAATCTTTGAAGCGAAACGCTTTCACCGTATCGATGAAAAAACGCACCTTTTCTTTTTCGATGTCCGGATAGAGGCCGTGGCCAAGGTTGGCTATGTGGCGTTCAGGACCGAATGCCTGTAACATTCGGTGTGTCTCTTCCACGATTTTTTCGTGCGGCGCGTAGAGCAGACAAGGATCCATATTGCCTTGCAGTGTTTTTGTCGGACCAATTAGTTCTCGAGAAGTGCTGATTTCCATGTTCCAGTCCAGGCCGATGACGGAGCACGGCAATTTCCCCATCGCTTCGCGGGCGAAAAATGCACCTTTCGCGAACACGATGACCGGAACTTCGGTAATCGCTTCACAAATCGCACGGATATAGCGCAAGGAGAATTCTTCGTATTGCTCCGGCGAAAGCAGACCGGCCCAGGAATCGAACAATTGTACAATGTCTGCACCGGCAGCTATCTGTCCTTTCAGGTAGTTGATTGTGCTTTGCGTGATTTTCTCCAGCAGACGGTGTGATAACGTAGGCTCTGTATATAGGAACTTTTTAGCAACAGCAAATGTCTTGCTGCCTTTACCTTCCACCATATAGGCGAGAATCGTCCATGGAGCACCGGCAAAACCGATCAGCGGAACTCTTCCATCGAGGTTGCGCTTAGTGATCTGCAGTGCGTTCATCACGTAGTGCAGGTCATCTGGTTGGGCAATGTGAAGTCGTTCGATATCCGCAGCGGTTCGGATGGTTTTTTCAAAGGTGGGGCCTTTCGCTTCGATAACTTCATAGCTGAGTCCCATCGCCTCCGGAATAACCAATATGTCAGAAAAGATGATGGCAGCATCTACTCCAAGGATATCAACGGGTTGAATCGTGACTTCTGCAGCCAGTTCAGGTGTTTCTACCAGTTGCTTGAACCCGCCGACTTGCTCCCGCACCGCACGGTATTCCGGTAATACGCGACCGGCCTGACGCATCAGCCAGATGGGTGTCCGCTCCGTTTGTTCTCCTCGCGCTGCGCGCAGCAGCAGGTCATTCGCTAATTTCATCTCGGCAAAATTAGCAAAAAATCAGCGGCTTCTGTCGTTCGGGATATACACCATTAACTTCGTGGTCAATCTCTTGCCGCCGGAGCATTAGAAGTAATTCACAATTCCAAAGTGAACTTTGCCGTTGCGAACCTGAATAGGATTATCAAATTGTTTA
>CAINVI010000049.1 GCA_903854075.1 Candidatus Pollutiaquabacter sp.
GTCCGAGAGGGCTAATGCCAAATCCGAAAAGTGGAACCGTAACAATGGAGATCGGTAAGGCTGTAAAAGAAGTGAAGCAGGGTAAGATTGATTTCAAGGTTGACAAATCAGGAATCATTCATGCCTCTATTGGACACAATTTCCACGACCTGATTGATCAAACCCGCCAATTAGCTCCGCAAGCGCGTGTAGTGGCGGCTTCTTGTTGTGGTGTTGTTGGTCGCGAAGGTGTCAGCGAATCCATGAAAGATATCGCCTTAATGGCTGTCAAAGGAAAAGAATTTGCACTAGCCAGCGTGGACCAGATTTACGGACATAATTCCTATGAGAAGTCACTGGAGCTCGCCCATCAATTGAAAGCCAGCGGACAAAAAATAAATATGGTTTATTTCCTGGGATCAGGAATTGACATTGCCAACGACCGTTGTATTGCTGCTTTTGAAGAAGTTCTCGGACCGGAAGTCACCATATTCGGTGCTACAAGCTCCGATAATATGAAAGGCTTCATCAGCTTTCAGGCAGTTGATGATCAGGTTTATGAGCACGGTGCCTATGCGGTAGGATTTTCGGATCCTTCATTGACGGTGGATACGCAGGCAACACACGGATTCGTAGCTGTTGGTGAGCCGCTTATCGTCACCAAATCAACCGGTCACATCATTCATGAATTCAATGGACGACCTGCGTGGAAGGAATACCTCACACGTCTTGGACTTCCCGATTCAGCCACTTGCGGAGACAGTATCCCTGTAGGTGCACTTGGTGAAGAATTAAGTCCGGCGTTGGCTGCCGAGTATGGTAACAAGCACATTCTCCGTGTAGTCACCAAACACGAAGGCAACGATATGCATTACGCCACAGTTTGTCCGGAAGGTACCAAGCTCTGGTTAACGGTGCGTGACGAAGAACTCATCTTCAACGAAATGAAGCGGATGGTGGACACCATGAAAGATCGTGCAAAAGATAAAAAACCTGTAGCTGTATTTCACGCAGACTGTCTGGCGCGCGGCCGCTTCCTTCTTGATAAGATTATGAAGGAAGAATTGGTGAGCATTATGCAGCATCCCTTTTACGTTAACGGTGAATGTCCACCGTGGCTAGGTATGTACGGTTTCGGAGAATTCGCACGCCTTGGCGGTAAAAATGAATACCACAATTACACGTCAGCCCTGTATGTGATTTACCGATAATGCTACACGCATTATCCGACAACAGTGGCTAGTATTGATATGAGCGATTTCGAAGAACTGGAACGATTGAGGGAAGCGTATGCTGAGTTGCAGCTGCGTGTTACCCGCTTTTCCTCTGTCGAGCAGGAACTCATCAACACGCGCGACCGGCTCGATAACGAGCTGGAGATGTACAAACGATTGCATCTCTTCAACAGCGCAGCGCTGAAAGAACAAACCGGCCATGACTTCATCCGGCTGGTCGCTGAAGCCATTATTGATGTGTTTGAACTGGAGTCCTCCATCGTTCATCTCGAGCGAAGTGAAAGTTTCGGTGGTTCGTTGACATACTATGAAGGCATGATTCTGGAAGGAACCAATCAGGAAGATCTGGTGAAGGACATCCGGCAACTCTCCCTGTTTATTCCGGTCGGTCGCAGTATAATCCTGCAACGGGAATCTTTACAAGACATACCCATATTTACCAACTTCAACGAAGCGCTTTGCACTACGGTAAGTGATCCGGAATCAGAATTCAAATTCATTTTGATTGGACTCATTTCTAATAAAAACGCTCCACTTTATAATAAGCCAAAAAAAAGTCATCCGACCATCTTCAGTATTTTTGCTCAACAGGTGGAGTCATTGTTGGCAAACCGCCAGAAAAGGAAACAAATCGACCAGCAGATTCTCAAAATCCAGGCCTCTGACCGGGAATTGAGAAAACTGTCTTTGATTGCTACAAAAACAAAGAACGGCGTTATCATTACTGACCATCAAGGTCGGATTGAATGGGTAAACGACAGCTTCTTAGAAACCTCAGGATATAAACTGGAGGAGATTATCGGCAAAAAGCCAAAAGACTTCCTGCAACGTGACGGTGTCAGTGAGAAGGAGCGAAAACTATTGTCGGAAGCGCTTCGGGACAAGAAAAATGTGGAAGTAACGATCATCAACCACAACAAAGAAGGTATACCCTATTTCAACCAGCTGGAGATCACACCGGTTTTTGACGACAAAGGCAATCACATCAACTTTATTGCTCTCCAAAAAGACATCACAGCAGAGATGATGTTCAAGCAGGAGATTCTACGTGTTAACTCCCGACTGGAGAAAATAACGTCCCGTTCCTCCATTGGCGTTTGGGAATTTACCCCTAGCACCAATGCAGGAATATGGAATGATGTAATGTATAGTATCTACGGCGCAGACCGGAATCTAAAAGACGAAAAGCTGATGGAATTCTGGAGAAATGCGATCATTGAAGAAGATCGTGAACGAGTTACCTCCAGCGCCAACCTAATGACTACCGGAGATTCGGACATTATGGAACATGAGTACCGTATACAACGCAACAGTGATCAAGAACCTCGAATTATTCGTTCTCTCTTGATCGCCGAACGTGATGAAAAAGGTCAGCTGCTACGAATCATCGGAACATCAACTGATGTTACCGAAGTAAGAAATTACGAACGGAATATTATTAGTAAGAATGATGAATTGAAAAAAATCAATGCAGAGCTGGATAATTTCGTCTACAGTATTTCGCACGACTTGCGTTCTCCCCTACTTTCCATCAAAGGTATTCTTTCGATAGTAAAAGATGCTGCCGAACTCACCGCCAAAAACAAACATTTCCTGGATTTAGCCACCACATCAGCAGAGCGACTGGATGGAACGATTCAA
>CAINVI010000050.1 GCA_903854075.1 Candidatus Pollutiaquabacter sp.
ATAGAGCGGTGTTGCGCCCGGAATTTTTTGTTGGTCGCCAATCATACCGTAAGCCAGGTGAGCTGGTACCACCAGTCGTGCACGAGCGCCTTCCTGCATAAGGAACAAGGCTTCTTCTAAACCGCGTGCTTGTTGAGCTTCGGCCAATCGAAACGTGTCGGGATCACTCTCCGTGATATCATACACTTCCGAACCATTTAAAAAATAATTTCGGTAGGCGACCACGACCGCATCGTGAGGAAGTGGCTTGTCTCCTTTGCCTGGCTCGTAAATAGAATATCGTAAACCGGTGCCCGTACCTTCCATGGCAAATTGATGGCGGGCAATGAAATCTTCAATGTCTTTCTTTTCGTTACGTACCATGATTTGGTTGGCGCCGGCGATGTGTTCTTTCAACTCGGCTTCCGACATGGCTTCTTCTTTTCTGGAAGATTTACAGCAGAACAGCATCGACAATAATACAATACTTAGAAGTCGGCTCTTCATGGGATCAGGAGGTCAATTTACTTTTGTAATGAGGAAGAATGGAAAGAAAGCGTTCCACGGTTTTATCCAGCGACTCGAGTGATCTTCCGCCTGAAGCATTTCGATGACCGCCGCCTTCGAAATAACTGGAGGCGAAATCTTTTGCCGAAAATTCATCTTTGGAGCGGAAGGAAATTTTGACAAGTCCGTCACGTTCGATAAAAAATACAGCAAAGCGGATGCCTTGGATACTTAATGCATAATTTACGATTCCTTCGGTATCACCGGGCTTGAAATTGAACATGTCTAATTCTGCAGAAGACATCGAGATGTAAGCCGTATTTAATTCTGGCAACACTTTCATCTTGTCTTTAAGAATATATCCCAGCAAACGCAGTCGGTTCTCCGTAAAATTATCATAGACGCGTTCATGCACACGATAATTCACCGCGCCGGCTTCCATAAGCCCGGCGACGATGCGATGTGTAGCCGCTTTCATGGAGCTGTAACGGAACGAATTGGTGTCGGTCATAATACCGCAATACAAGCATTCGGCAATATCGGGCGTAATGGATTCCGCTTCTCCAAGTGCAGCAATGAACTCATAGACTAACTCTGCGGTTGCACAGGCGTCCGTATGAGAAAACACGTGATCATAACAGTGTTCCGGATCAAGGTGATGATCGATGAGGATTTTTACTCCGGTAGATTTTCGGAGCACCGGCTCCATCGTTTCCGTACGGTTAAGCCAGTTGAAATCCAGACAAAACAGAACCTCTGCATTCAATATAGCTTCTAGGATGGAATCCTTCTCTGGTGAAAAAATAGTGACATCCTGATGACCAGGCAACCAGTATAAGAAATCAGGATAATCGGATGGTACGATGACATGCACCTGATGTCCTTTTGCTTTTAAAAAGCCGTACAAGCCGAGTGATGATCCCATCGCGTCACCATCCGGACGATGATGCGTTGTGATGACAATTGACTTCGGTGTCGACAGCAACTCCTGAACCGGAAGCATCCGGTCAACCGGAAAATGGACAGCGTTCATAGTTGGCAAAGGTACGAACTTCACGCGGCTAATCGTTTGTTTTTACGAAGGATTTCATGGTTTTAGCCCCGTTTTTATCCGAAATACGGACAAAATAAAGTCCTTGCGGCAACATACGAATATCCAGACCGGCATTCGCTTGCGCTGCACTGAAACTACCAAGCAGTTTTCCATCCGGAGATAAAAGCTCAACACTCAACATAGCGGCCGAAGACGTTAGCTGTAAGGATGAACTTGCCGGATTAGGAAAAACCATAGAAGTTGATTCTTCAATGGCAGGATCACCCGTAGCCGTAACACTACACAGCAAGGTGCCGATAGCGTCAGCTTTACCGTAACCCCAAGCCGTATTCGGTAGCGGTCCCCATACATACTGGTCAGTGGCCGCACACAGAATCAACGCGTCCTTGAATTGATACCAGTAAGCAGAAGGATGTTGCTGTAAGTATAACGCTGCAATACCGGCAACAACAGGCGCGGAAGCGGATGTTCCTCCTCCCGTAATATGATAACCACCAGCGGCCACTTTCCACGGGGCAGAAGCAATGAGTGCCGGCATCGTAGCTAAAACACCGGTAGATAAAATATGGTGACCGGGTGCGCAGATCTCCGGTTTGATTCTGCCGTCGCGTGTAGGGCCACGACTGCTGTTAGAAGCCAATTGCAACGGCTTATCGTTCGGAGAAATCTGTAGCGTGTTATTAATATCGATGTGTCGGTCGGTATTGAAATAATTACCGACCGTGATTACGTTTGGCAAACAGGCAAAACCGCTGACAATTGATTGCAGCGTATCCGGAGCCTGATAATTCACGATCGGCGGAAATACAGCGGGTGATGGCAAGTTTTGACTGACCCAATCAAAATTCCAGCCGTCGTACCGTCCGTTGCCCGTGAAAGAAATACGCCAGTTGTAGTCTGTCGAATCCGGGACTATATATATTTCCAGCATGTAAACGCCGCCCAGATTGGTGCCTAAAATTTGCACTACACCGATACGGTTGCCGCTGACGGCAGCTATATTGGTAACGACACCACTTAATACGTTGGTAATACTTCTCCAACCAAGATTTAGTCGCGGTTGAAAATATGGGGTAACCTTGTCAACACCTACAGAAAATCGTAGACCGACCATTTCCGCCGAGTCGCCATACAGCTGGGCATACGCTCCGCCAAATCCACTGTTGTATTTAAACCAGGTAAATGCCGTATCTCCGGTAGTAAGATCCCGACCAACGTGAATCGGAATATCCACGCCCGCGTTTCCGGCAGCAGCGACCAGAATACGTCCTGGTTGCTGATCAATCAGGTTACTGATAAAACGTGATTGCAGGTCGCGGCCGTCGTGTGATCCGTAATAATCACCCAATGAGGCGTTGATGACACACGGCTTTCCCAGTTGCGTTGCTTTTGCAAAAATATAATCAACGGCATGCACGTATCGCGGTACGGTGTCGTTCGCCTGAAAATCATAGTTGACAATGATAAGTTCAGATTCCGGAGCGACGCCTTGAAAATGGCCCAAGGCACGACCATTTCCTGAACCTATTCCGGTGACATACGTTCCATGGCCGTATTCTTGTTGTCCGGTATGCGCTGCTGCTCCACCGATATCAATATCCGTATCGTTCCATTCCTGTCCGTAACCGTACGGCTGTGGTGTATTGGCCGCAGCCGGCAGTGTCATGTCCCAAAGCCACTTGACACGCGTATTTCCAAGACTATCCTTGAAATCTGGATGACTCAGGTCGATACCGGAATCAATATAACCCATTAACACGCCCGTTCCTTTGTAAGGTTGAGGCAACCAAATTCCCTGATGCGCCCAATCGGCACGTACATGTGCGCGCATCGTATCATTCAGTACGGAAACATTCATTGGATACGCCTCAATCCGTTTAACAAAACTGTTTTCGTGGAGCGCCCCCAACGCACTCACTGGGATACGCAACCAGGCAATATCTCCGGATGTCCGTAGACATGTTGCATTTTCATTGGCCGACCAGGCGCGAATGGCGGTGATGTCGCCTTCTACTAAAACATCAATAATACGTGTCGAAGCAGGATCCGATTGAACGGCGCGATGCAACGCGAGGTTCATCCTGTTTTCAGCAGCGGCAGAAACAGTTAGAACAACGGAAAGTAACAGCAAGCAGAAATGGAAGAAGCTTTTCATGGTATAAATTTAACGTTTAATTTCACCCAAGGTTCAAGCCCGATGGCCACTTTATGGAGGGATTGATCAACTTGACAACCTGTTGAACAACCGTTTCAGGACACTTTAAACGCGCTTTTTTCACTATATTTACAACGTTTTACACGGAAATGACAGAAAGTCTTAATCGCACACGGTTTTTACAGCATGTCGCTCAGACGAGTGATTTTCCGCCGGCGATGGAATTTGTCAAAGCCGACGGTGTTCGCTTGTTTGACGCTAACGGCCGCGCATTTCTGGACCTTATTTCTGGGATCTCGGTGAATAATTTAGGACATCATCATCCGGAAATTACAGCAGCTATTCACGAACAGGTAGACCGTCACTTACATTTGATGGTTTACGGTGAATTTGTTGTGACGCCTCAAGTCGAGTACGCAACAAAACTGGCTTCGCTCCTGCCGCCATCACTTTCTTCAGTTTATTTTACGAATTCAGGAGCAGAAGCCATCGAAGGTGCCATGAAGCTTGCCAAGCGTTTTACCGGACGCACCGAGATTGCGGGATTTGTGAATTCCTACCACGGCAGTACGCAAGGCGCATTGAGTGTTACCGGTGATCCGGAGTTGCAGCGAAATTTCCGACCGTTGCTGCCAGATATCCTTCATCTTCGCTATAACCATCCGGAGGATCTTTCCAAAATCACTTCGCGTACTGCATGTCTGATTATGGAACCTGTCCAGGCGGAAGCCGGCTGTTTGGTTCCTAACGCTGCTTACCTCAATGCGGTAAGGGAGCGTTGCACGCAAACAGGTACCTTATTGATTTTCGACGAAATTCAAACCGGTATGGGGCGAACGGGAACACTTTTCGCCTTTCAGGATGCAGGTGTAGTGCCGGATGTACTGGTCACTGGAAAAGCCTTCGGTGGAGGTATGCCGTTGGGTGCATTTATTGCCGACAAAAAGCTAATGAGTGTTTTAACGAATCATCCTGTTCTTGGACACATTACCACCTTTGGTGGTCATCCTGTGTGTTGTGCTGCCGGAAAAGCTGCCCTTGAGGTCATTGTACGAGAACAGCTCTATGCCACTGCCGAAGAAAAAGGTCAACTTTTCAAAACACTGCTGGTTCATCCCGCCATTCGTGAAGTAAGCGGAAAAGGATTATTACTCGCGGTGCGCTTCGATTCGTACGAAATCAATAAATCAGTCATCGACCACTGCATGGCCCATGGCCTGATAACCGACTGGTTTTTATTTGCTCCTGATTGCCTGCGTATAGCACCGCCACTCATCATCACGGAAGCAGAAATACGGGAAGCCTGTGCTATCATCTTATCTTCATTATCAACACTTACTTTTTAGCCATGAATGTACTAATCGTTGAAGACGAACGACAGCTTTCGCACGAAATAGAGATTTTTCTGACCAAGCAAGGTTATAATTGTGATGTAGCGTTCACCGGTAAAAGCGCTTCCGAGAAAATCTATGTGAATTCCTACGACTTCATTTTGATGGACGTTGGACTGCCCGATAATAATGGATTCCAGCTCCTGAAAGAGACCAAAGAGATGGGAAAAGATGCTGCCATTATCGTCATTACAGCGCGTGGTTCACTGGACGACAAAATCACCGGTCTTGATCTCGGTGCCGATGATTATTTGCCGAAACCTTTTTCGTTGCTAGAATTGCAAGCGCGTATGCAAGCCATTCTTCGCCGGAAACACGGACTGAAAAACAACACTATTCAGTTGCACACGTTTACCATGGATATTCAGAATCGTACGGTTCAGGCCGATGGTAATACTATTCCGCTGACCAAAAAAGAGTTTGACATCCTCCACTACATGGCACTTCACAAAAACAGGGTTATTACTCGTGTTCAGTTGACAGAGCATATCTGGGGTGATATCCTGGAAGAGGATTATGAATCCAATTACATCGACGTTCATATTAAAAACCTGCGAAAAAAATTGTCTCAGTACGGCAACAGCGACTTTATTGAAACTGTTCGCGGAATCGGGTATCGTCTGAACATGTTCTGATCGATGAAACTGCAGATCAAACTGGTATTGTACAACGCCGTTTCTAAGGCGCTGATCATTTCTGCTCTTGCAGTAGTGATTCCCATGCTTATCCAAAAGATCGTTTACAATCATTTGGATAAACGACTGAATGCCCGGCACGAAAAGATGATGCGGATGATTA
>CAINVI010000051.1 GCA_903854075.1 Candidatus Pollutiaquabacter sp.
ATTCCAACCTATTTATACGAAGCCGCTCAAAAGAACGAGGCCCGCAAAAATCTTTCTATCATCCGTGCCGGCGAATACGAAGGATTCTTCGCAAAAATCAAGCAACCGGAATGGAAGCCTGATTTCGGTCCCTCCGAGTTTCCCGCCAAAACGGGAGCTACAGTCATCGGTGCTCGTGACTTTCTTGTAGCTTATAATGTAAATCTTAATACTACTTCCGTTCGAAGAGCGAACTCGGTAGCCTTTGATGTTCGTGAAAACGGTCGTAAAGTAAAAAATGAGAACGGTGTAGAAATAGTTCAACCGGGTAGTTGTAAGGCGGTGAAGGCCATTGGATGGTTTATTGAAGAATATGGCATTGCTCAAGTCAGCATGAACTTGACCAATATTTCGATTACGCCTGTACATATTGCCTTTGACGAATGTGTGAAAAGTGCGCACCAACGCGGCATGCGCGTAACCGGCTCTGAGCTGGTTGGATTAATTCCGTTGAAAGCCTTGACGGATGCCGGCAAATATTTCCTGGAAAAGCAGCAGCGATCGACCGGAGTTTCCGAAAAGGAGCTGATCAAAATCGCTGTAAAGTCGATGGGACTGGATGAGCTTGGTCCGTTCAACCCTGAAGAGCGTATCATTGAATATCGACTTCGTGCGGGCGGCGGTCGTTTGGTGGGTATGACGCTCACCGACTTCGCGAACGAAACCGCTTCTGAATCGCCGGCACCGGGTGGCGGATCAATTGCCGCCTATCTTGGCACGCTAGGAATTTCACTAGGAACAATGGTAGCAAATTTGTCGTCGCATAAAAAAGGCTGGGACGAGCGCTGGAAAGAGTTCTCGGATTGGGCGGAGAAAGGCCAAGCGCTAAAGGATGCTTTATTGGCCATGGTAGACGAAGACACCTATTCGTTCAATCGCATCATGCAGGCCTTCGGATTACCTAAATCGAACGAGCAAGAAAAGAAAATTCGCTCGGCGGAAATTCAAGCAGCAACTAAATATGCCACTGAAGTTCCTTTTCAGGTCATGCAACTGGCGTTTCAATCGTTTGAATTGATCAAAGCCATGGCGGAAACGGGCAATCCGAATTCAGTGACCGATGCCGGCGTGGGTGCTTTATGTGCAAGATCGGCCGTGATTGGCGCGTACCTCAACGTACGTATCAATGCCGGCGGACTGACCGATAAATCCTTTGCGGAAGATATCATCAGCAAAGCGGAAGCTCTTTGTAAAAAAGCGGAAGAAGAGGAACAAGTCGTAATGGCGATTGTAAAAAGTAAGATTTGAGAGAAAATACTCCCCGCAACGGGAGTTTTTTTGTACCTTATCAAAACGTCGGGTTAGCCCCTTTGAGCTATGAAAGAGTCCTGGTTTTCTAAGAAAGCATTTTTACGACTGATCTACTCCTTCCCGGTTCAGTTGGTCGTCGTGCTGTTCAAGAAAAACCAGATTTTACTTTTATACTGGCTCGTATTGTTCGGCTGGGTAACGAATTCCATGTCGAAGACCTTTGGTATTCCCTTTTTATTTCTTGATCCCGAATATATGGGGAATGTCGGTGTGCTATCCTTTTTCATCATGGGACTCAGCACCGGCGCCTTCATCATGGTGTACAATATTTCCAGTTACATCATCAACGGTTTTCGTTTTCCGTTTCTAGCTACGCTTTCCAGACCTTTCCTTAAATACACCATTAATAATTTCATCCTGCCGGTACTTTTTCTGCTGGTATATTGTACAAATTTGGTCACTTTTCAATTGGACAATGAATACCAAAGCGGCTGGAATGTCGTCCTGGAATTGTCGGGATTTTTATCCGGCGTCCTTTTAATTGTAAGTATTACGCTGACTTACTTCTTCCAGACCAATAAGGATATCATCCTGATGTTTGGAGTAGCTGCATCCGACACCGACCCGAATGCGCCGTTAGCGGAGCATATGGAAGAAGGTCATGCCTCTTCAAGCCAAAAGCGTAAGAAGAAACGGTACACTCCACTGAAAGCCTGGCGGGTAGATGCTTACCTTTCACACCCCTTCAAGGTGAAGCTGGTCCGACGTACCGGCCATTATTCCAGAGAAATGCTGGAATCGGTTTTTCGTCAAAACCATCTGAATGCCGCTGTGATCGAACTGATCGTGTTCACGCTTTTCATTTTGATGGGACTTTTCAAGGATTTCAGGGTATTTAAAATTCCGGCTGCCGCCAGTGTCATGTTGACTTTTTCCATGTTGATTATGCTGAGTAGCGCCTTTCGTTTCTGGCTGAAAGCGTGGTCTACTACAGTGTTTATCGCACTGTTGCTGGTGATGAATTTCTTATCCGGATTTGGGATGTTTCATTCCGAGAACAAAGCGTATGGTATCGACTATGACACAGATAAAGCCAGCTATAATCTGGATGCCTTAAAGATCATGGACAACCCTACTGCGGTTGCGGCTGATTTCGACAGCACCATTGCCGTTCTCAACGTGTGGAGAAGTAAGTTCAGCGATAGTCTTCCACCCAAAATGGTTTTTATCAACTGTTCCGGAGGTGGATTACGTGCATCGATTTGGGCGTATCGTGTGATACAATTGAGCGACAGTTTAACGGCCAATCGATTCTTTGAAAGCAGTCAGCTCATCAGTGGAGCTTCCGGCGGAATGATGGGTGCTTCTTTTTACCGGGAATTATTCTTGCGTAAGAAGCATGGACAACCATACGAACCGCAGTCGGCTAAAAACTTGTCCGATATCGGTCAGGATCTGTTGAATCCAATCACCTTCAGCATCACCGTTAGTGATTTATTCTTCAACCTGCAACGTTTTAAAGTAGGCAACACTTCGCACAGCAAAGACCGGGCGTATGCGTTTGAGAAACAACTGAGTGAAAACACCGGCCATGTGCTTGCGCGAAGAAGGTTATCGGACTATGCGGCCGCCGAGCGAAACGCTGAGGTACCAATGATATTGCTCACACCTACCATTGTTAACGATGGCAGGCGATTACTTGTATCACCCTTACCGATTCGCTACCTGATGGCCCACAGCGAAGATTCCGCTTTCAACTACTACGAAACGATGGACGCTGTTGAATTCCGGTCGCTCTTGAAAGAACAGCAAGCTGACAGTGTGCGTTTTCTGTCCTTGTTACGGATGAATGCTACGTTTCCATATATCTTGCCGGCGGTAAGTTTACCCACTGAACCGACCGTCAAGGTGATGGATGCAGGTATTCGCGATGTAACCGGTTTGAAAAGCTCGTTGAAGTTCTTGCATGTGTTTCGCGACTGGATTGAAAAAAATACTTCCGGAGTCATTTTTGTAGATATCCGTGATTCCCACAAAGAGCGACCGATTGAAAATAACGGCACTTCTACCTTTCTCGAAAGTGTAGCTACGCCACTCGGAAACATTTATAAAAATCTGCTCACGGTGCAGGACTTTAACCAGGATGAAACGTTTGAGTATGCGAAAAGTTGGCTGAAAGTACCGTTTGACCATGTCCTTTTTGAACTTCCGACGAAAGAACAGGACATCTCGCTGAGCTTTCACTTGACCACGAAGGAGCGGTATCTGGTCAAGCAGTCGGCCGGTTTACCCAAGAACCACGAAGCCTTTGAACGACTGACAGAATTACTTCAAAACAACCGCATGAAACAACGCTCAGAAGCGAATTAACTGCTGTAGCTTTTCATCCAGCCTGTTTTTAGCCAGGAAATTATTTTCCAAGTCAAGGCTCATCGGCACCGGTGTATCCAGACTTGCACATCGGATGACCGGCGCATCGAGCCATTCGAAGCATTCCTCACTGATGAATGACGCGATTTCGCCGCCGATTCCGCCGGTAAGTGTATCTTCATGCAGCACCAATGCTCTGCCTGACTTTCGCACCGAATCGCGCACCATATCTTTATCCCACGGCAATAATGATCGCAGATCGATCAAATCTATACGGATTTCAGGATTCGACTTCATCCATTCCAGCATCCAATGAACGCCCAATCCGTAGGTAATTACGGACAGCTGATCCCCATCCGCGATGCGGGCTGCCTTGCCGATTTCCAGTGTATAATAACCGTCCGGCACTTGCCCCGATATACTGCGATAAAGTGCTTTATGTTCGAAATAAAGTACCGGATTAGGGTCTTCAATAGCAGCAGAGAGTAAACCCTTGGCATCCGCAGGGAAAGCCGGATACACGACTTTTAGTCCGGGAGTATGAAAAAACCATGCTTCGTTAGACTGGGAGTGAAAAGGACCGGCATTGACGCCGGCGCCAGTAGGCATTCGCACCACCACATCGACATTTTGTCCCCATCGGTAATGCGTCTTAGCGAGATTGTTGACGATCTGATTAAATCCGCAGGTGACAAAATCAGCGAACTGCATTTCGACCACGGCTTTCATGCCGTTTATAGCCAATCCTTGCGCCGTGCCAATGATAGCGGATTCGCAGAGCGGCGTATTACGAACCCGGGGCTTCCCGAATTCTTCCATAAATCCTTCCGTGACTTTGAAGACGCCGCCATAATCAGCAATGTCTTGTCCCATGATCACCAGGTTATCAAACTTGCGCATGCTTTCGCGCAATCCATCCGAAACGGCGTCAACAAAACGACGTTCGGTGGTCACTGACGATGGAGCAATCAGCGGAACCTGTCGGCGGTCGTACATGTCGTTCAGCTCTAAAACGGTATCCGGAGCCGGGCTTTCTTCGGCAAATGCCACTTCAAGATTTTTCTCGATATCCTGCTTTATTTCCCTGCGAATCTGTGCGATATAAGCTTCATCAATAATCTTTTCGGCGAGCAGGAAATTCTCAAAATTGTTTACCGGATCCTTTTTTGCCCATTCTTCAAACAGGTGCTTAGGAACGTACTTGGTGCCGGAAGCTTCCTCGTGTCCGCGCATACGGAAGGTGAGGCATTCTACCATCACGGGACGCGGCCGCTGCCTCATAGATGCCGCCAACTCCGTAAATGCCTTACGCGCCTCTAAAATGTTGTTTCCGTCGATCTGAATGGCTTCCATACCATAGCCGATTCCCTTATCGATAAACTGCTTCATCCGGAACTGCTCATTACTTGGAGTTGAAAGGCCGTACCCGTTATTTTCAATGATAAAAATGACCGGTAAGTCCCATACCGCAGCCACATTCAAGCTTTCATGAAAATCACCCTCACTGGAGGCACCATCACCGGTAAAAACAGCGGTAACGGCAGAATTTTTCTTCAACAGATTTCCAAGTGCGATACCGTCGGCCACACCCATTTGCGGACCGAGATGAGAGATCATGCCAATGATTTTATACTCCTGGGTTCCGAAGTGGAAGGAGCGATCACGGCCTTTGGTAAATCCACCGGGCTTTCCCATCCATTGGGAGAACAACCGATTCAGCGGAATCTGGCGGGTGGTAAAGACGCCAAGGTTCCGGTGCATGGGGAGTATGTACTCCTCACGATTCAAAGCAAGACCAAGTCCAACGGAAATGGCCTCCTGTCCGATACCGGAAAACCACTTGGCAATGCGGCCCTGACGTAGCAGCACCAGCATCTTTTCTTCAATCATTCTTGGCTTCAGCAGTTCGTAATAGGTCTGCTTCAGCTGTTCATCAGTCCAATCGTTCCGGGAATACTTCATCGTATAAGGCGGTGATAATGCAATTCGGGTATAAAATTATGCATTTAGAGCGCTATCTTTACCATGGCATGAACAGCGTTACGAACTGGCAATATTGGATAGTGGGGATACTTTTCGGAGTTTCACTCCTTTGGATGATTCGTCGTATTCGAAAAGGAACCTCCGGAGAAGATCCGGGCTGTGCTAAGTGCGACAAAAAATAAGCAATAAAAAAAGGGGCTCCGAGGAACCCCTTTTTTTATACTAAAATCTTACGATTAGTTAGCTGGAGTAGCAGCAGCAGCCGTATCAGCAGCAGTGGTGTCCATAGCAGCAGCAGCAGCAGCTTCTTCCGCCATTCTTACAGAATCAGCAGCAGCAGCAGCAGCAATAGAATCAGCAGCAGCTTGCTCAGCGTTCTTAGCTTCTTCAGATGGACCACAAGCTACCAGAGCGATGAAACCGGCAGCCAACAGGGTAGAGAATACTTTTTTCATTGATTGGTTTTGTTAGGGGTTTGTTATTTTAATGGGCGCAAAATTATAGTTTTTCGATTATCCAACAATCTTTTTTCGAAAAAAAATTAACATTTTGTATGTTAATAATGTATCCGATTTTAAGCTAAAGCACTGTATTGCAAATAATTAAACAATAAACTGATTTTACTTAAAGATTTCAGAATGTCAGGGCAGTTAACTCCGTTGAGACAACTGTAAGATTTTGAGTGATTTGTACTGCAATGCTACTAAAGAGTTTCATTTATCCGTAAAATTCTTTCGAAAAGTAATTAACAACACCTGTTTAATGACGACAACACCTGTAAGGAATGCGTTATTCTCTGCATTTTAAGTGAAAAATGGCTTAAAAATGAATTGTCCGCCCAATTGTGTTAATTTTAACCTCAGCGATGCGCTTTTTACCTCCTTCCCTCCTGCTGCTGCTAAAGCGGATATTCCTGCTGCTGGTTGTCTATTCCCTTCTGCGCGTATTGTTTCTGATCCTCAACCTTGGTGTATTCAAAGCGTGCGCACCGCTTGAACTATTCTCGGCATTCATCATTGGCATACGCTTCGATCTTGTGGCCATCACCATAATTAATGTTCCGGTCATCCTTATTCATTCGTTGCCCGACCGATGGCTGCGTCAATCAGCTGTACTTCGTTTATCGGATCTACTATTCTTTTTCCTCAACATACCATTCCTATTGGCGAATTGCGTTGACCTGGAATTGTTTCGTTTTTCGTCGCGCCGAATGACCGCGGATATATTCTCTATCCTTGGACTGGGAGACGACTTCGTCAATACCGCTCCGAGGATGGTAGCTGACTTCTGGATGCAGCTGGTTGTATTTATCGCCATCTCGTGGCTTCTCATTACCGCAACGCGCCGTACGAGCCATACTTTCCTTCAAACGGAGCCTTTCGCGAGGACTATCGGTAGCCGACTGTCCACCTCTTTACTAGTATTGGTTGTTACATTTTTAGGGTTTCGGGGCGGCTTTCAATTGAAGCCGCTATCCATTCTTTCTGCATCGAGCTTCAGCAGTGGCGCTGAAACGCCGTTGATCCTCAACAGCAGTTTTACCTTATTAAAGACCTTTGGCAAGAACCAGCTGTTGAACTTGCATTACTATACGCCCGAAACAGCCGAAAAGCTGGCACCTACCCGCCATTGTTACGGAAATGACTCCACCTTTCAACGAAAAAACGTGGTAGTTATCATTGTCGAAGGAATGGGAAAAGAATACATCGGAACGTTGAGCGGACTTCCAACACACACTCCGTTTCTGGACTCTCTGATTGGGAAATCACTGGCTTTCCGACAAGCATATGCCAACGGCAAACGCTCAATCGAAGGAATTCCCGCAGTGACAGCCGGTATCCCTGCAATGAATGACCTTCCTTTCATTTCTTCTCCGTACTCGTCAAATACCATCACTTCCTTCGCTACATTACTAAAGCCCAAAGGATATACTTCTGTCTTTTTTCATGGCGGCACCAACGGCACCATGGGCTTTGACGGCTTCAGTAAAATAGCCGGTTACGACAATTATTTCGGCCGGACAGAATACGGTAACGAAAAAGACTTTGACGGCAATTGGGGGATTTACGATATGCCGTTCCTGCAACGAAGCTTGCAAGAGCTAAATACATTATCCACGCCTTTTCATGCCACACTTTTCACCCTTACCTCCCACCATCCATATGCTATTCCGGAAGCGTATAATAAGGTCTTGCCCAAGGGCACCTTACCCATTCATCAAAGTGTACACTATACTGATGAATCGTTACGGTTGTTTTTCCAGAACGCATCAACTCAACCCTGGTATTCCAACACCTTATTCGTAATCACTGCCGACCACACGGCCCTTGCAGAACATCCATTTTATAAAACACGTGCGGGAATTTACGCGATTCCTGTCGTCTATTTTTCGCCCGGTGATTCCATTACAGGGATTTCCGATCGGACAACACAACAAATTGATATTTTACCCAGTGTAATGGATTATCTGAACTATCCGGATACATTTTTTGCATTAGGCTCCAGCGTATTCGACAGTCAACCGGCCGGACATGCCATCAATTTCCTGAATGGCACCTTCCAATTGATCAATGATAATTACTCCTTTGTATTTGACACGTTAACTCATTCAGGCTTGTTTGATTTTCAAAAAGATCCTCAACAGCGCATGAATCTTGCAGACAACTTATCAGCCACCGGCAAGTCGATGGAAATGGTTTTGAAAGCAACCCTGCAACAGCACAATAACGCCATGATCGAAAATAAAATGTTCTTGCCCGCTTCCTCTCGATGAACACCGGAAAGAAAATACGTTTTATCATTAATCCGAAGTCCGGAACTTCAGCCAAAAAAGATTTACCGGAACTCATTCGCAACCGGATGATCGGTACTACTGCTGATTATGATTTGCACTTTACCGAACGTCCGTTGCATGCGCGTGAATTAAGCGAACAGGCAAAGGTGGCAGGATTCGACATTGTCGCTGTAGCCGGTGGCGACGGCACCGTCAATGAAGCGGCGTCTGCCCTATTGCACAGCACTACTTCTCTGGCGATTCTTCCTGCCGGATCCGGCAATGGTCTGGCACGACATTTAGGAATTCCGGTGGATAAAAAATCAGCCTTGGAAAACATGCTGAATGGTCAACCGGCTACGATCGATACCTTCACGGCTGGAGATCATATCGCCGTCGGAACTTTTGGTATCGGATTTGATGCACACATCGCCCACCTCTTTGCCAAAAGTCAGACGCGCGGCTATTCAACGTATGTAAGACTTATCTTACGCGAATTCTCCTCTTTTCCGCCTGTAAATGTGGCACTATCCATTGACGGAGATCCATTTACAGTCGGCGCTTTTCTATTGACCTTCGCTAATTCCTCCCAGTTTGGAAACAACGCTGTTATCGCACCCTTTGCCGATATCACTGATGGCCTACTGGATATTTCCGTCATGAAACCGTTTCCCTGGTACATCGCTCCGAAATTGATTTATCGTTTAACACATAATACCCTTCACCAATCAAAATACTACGTTCACCGAACCGGATCCATTATTGAAGTCATCAATCCTTCTGTTTTAAAAGGACATATTGACGGTGAGCCCGTTGAGCTTTATGGCAATTTTACCGTCCGGGTTGTACCACAATCTTTAAAAATTATCTTACCTTCCGCTACTACAAGCAAAGGAACATGAAACGAACTTCGGGATTTCGTTTTGCCTTCAAGGGTATCGCGCACTCATTCCGCGAGCAGCTTAATCTGCGTATACATTTCGCAATTACTGCTACCGTTATTCTTACCGGATGGCTGATTGAACTGAGTCTCGTTGAATGGTGTATCATCATTATCTGTATTGGTTCCGTGATCAGCGCAGAGCTCTTCAACACCGCCATCGAGAACCACGTTAATCTTACCCACCCAGAGTGGAACGCTGAAGCAGGTCATACCAAAGATGTAGCTGCAGGAGCGGTACTTGTCGTGGCAGTCGTTTCCTCAATCATCGGACTGATTATTTTCCTGCCACGGGTATTGGAAAAACTAATGGGAGTATAATGTCAAAAAAGAACAAATCCGCCAACGGCGTCGTCTACTCGACTAATCCCGATTTCCAGTATGCAATTGAACCCGATGCTGAGTCGATGACGTTGCCTCCCAATCAACAAGACCTGCGGGTACAACTGGACAAAAAGCAGCGCGCCGGAAAAGCGGTGACACTCATCACCGGATTCATCGGTCAGCCGGCCGATCTTGAAACGTTAGGGAAGTTGCTAAAGAGCAAATGCGGAGTTGGCGGTGCAGTGAAGGATGGTGAAATACTTATTCAAGGAGATCACCGCGATAAAATTGTAGGTATACTTTCTTCCTTGAATTATAAGGTTAAAAAAGCCGGCGGCTAATTTCCTTATCTTTTTTCACGGTAGCGTTTGTAGAGATTTATACCGGCCATCAACACAGCGGCAAAAACGAACATCCCCAACACGCCATACAGCCAGTTTAGCTGGTCTTTAAGTACCACCAGGAATACTATGGCTACCAGAAATATTGTCGCCACTTCGTTCCATACACGAAAAGCCATTCCTGACCACTTTATTTCATCGCGCTTGAATGCGAGAAAAACGGAATGGCACCACAAATGATAGATCGTCAACCCGAAAACCATCGCCAGTTTTAGCAGTAGCCAACCGGGAAAATCAAGGCGAAAATATTCGTACGCCAACCATAATCCGAATATCCACGTGATAATGGCAGAGGGCCAGGTAATTCCAAACCACAACCTGCGCTCAGCACCTTTGAAATGATCAATCAACACGGATCGTTTTGGTTCCGGCTGCTGATTCGCTTCAGCGTGGTACACAAAAAGTCGAACAATATAAAAAAGCCCAGCGAACCAGGTAACTACAAAAATGATATGCAGTGCTTTCAGGTACAGTATCATCTAGCTAGTTATAGTGGAAGATTTCAATACCCGCGCGTATAAATTTTCATAGATCGGCAGGATTTCGTGAATATCAAATCGCTTCGCTTGCTCCAGGGCACGCTGCTTGAATTCATTCAACGTGTGATCATCACGCAAAATCGTCAAGGCGTTGTTTGCCATATTTTCGACATCGCCGACATCACTCATGAATCCGGTGACACCATGTATGTTCAGTTCGGGAATACCACCGGTGTTGGAAGAAATTACAGGAACCTGACAAGCCATCGCTTCCAAGGCAGCCAGTCCGAAACTTTCACTCTCAGATGGTAAAATAAACAAGTCAGCAACACTGAGTACTTCTTCCACGGCTTCCAGCTTTCCAAGGAAACGGATGTCATCACAACCGATACTTTCCCTGCATTCCTTCTCTACTCGGCTTCGCTCGGGACCGTCACCGATTAACAACAACTTGGACGGAATCTCTGCATGAATCTTATTGAAAACCGTCACCACATCACTTACACGCTTAACGGCGCGGAAATTGGAGGCGTGAACGATAATCCGTTGATTATTGGGCGCAATCGCTCTCCGAAAATGGTCCTTTTTAAGCTTCGAAAAACGCTGAAGGTCGATGAAGTTGGGAATGACCTCAATCTCTTTTCTGATCTTGAAATTTCGGTAGGTATCATCGCGCAAACTGCGTGAAACACTGGTAACTGCATCACTTTGATTAATACCGAAAGTTACTACCGGACTGTAACTTTCATTCTTTCCAACGAGGGTTATATCGGTACCGTGCAATGTGGTAATAAAGGGCAGATTATACCCTTGTTCTTTCAGAATTTGCTTAGCCATATATGCCACGCTGGCGTGCGGCACCGCATAATGCACATGAACTAAATCCAGTTTTTCAAAAATAGCCACATCGACAAGTTTGCTGGTCAATGCGGTTTCATAAGGTGCAAATTCAAACAACGGATAATCGGCAACTGTCACTTCATGGTAAAAAACATTTTCCTGGAAGTGCTCTAGCCTGACCGGCTGACTGTAGGTGATAAAATGAATGCTGTGACCTTTTTCGGCCAACGCTTTCCCCAATTCGGTAGCCACGACTCCGCTTCCGCCGAAAGTTGGGTAACAGAGTATGCCGATCTTCATAATGAATGAATTGAAATGTCTGCAACAAAGTTAACAAATCGGCCGGACTTATTGGGCCAGCACCGCATCGTAAACGACCTGCTGGATGGATGTCCGTACATTCATTTTAATCAACTTATCGTTGGTTTCATCCGGATGAACACGGTTCGACAAGAAAATATAAACCAGGTTATACTTCGGATCGGCCCAAACACACGTTCCCGTGAATCCCTGATGACCGAAAGCTTCAGCAGACGCGGAAGGGCAACAAGGACTTGGTTTGCCTTTTTCCGTTTCCGGACGATCAAACAACAATCCACGACGGTTTTTGCTTTGTAGAAATTGCTGTCGGGTGAATAAACTGATCGTATTCGGCTTCAAAAAACGAACACCGCCATACGTACCTTTGTTCAATAGCATTTGCATAATCACGGCCAGATCGAAGGCATTGGAAAACAACCCAGCATTGCCGGAAACACCTCCTTGCATAGCCGCCGCAGGATCATGTACATCGCCTTTCAATAATCGCTTACGGAAACCACTATCGTACGCTGTCGGCACCAGGTGTTCCGCAGCAAATTTATCGTAAGGCTGAAATGCAGTATGTCCTAACTGCAGAGGGGCGTAATAGTTCGTCTCCAGGAATTGATCGAATGGTTTACCACTGATTCTTTCCACGGCCCATTTCATTATCATTGGCCCAAGGTCACTGTACACGTACTTACCACGATCACCCATGGGAGATTTGTATACCCACTGCTGCAGACTGTCCGAATACTCTTTTTTCATGTAGAGACTGTCACAGATTCGGACAGAAAACTCTTTGCTCGGTGTATCGGCGAACATTGATTTCAATTGTCCGGAAGAATCCACGAGTTGCTTCCAGAATGGAATCCAGGCGGGAAGCCCGGCTTGATGAGCCAACATTTCACGAACTATCATCGCTCGTTTATTACCGGAACGTAGCTTGGGAAGATATTTTGATACCGGAGCGTTAAGTTCCAGATCACCCGCATCAAAAACGGACATCGTTGCCAAAGCTGTCGCTGCAATTTTGGTGACAGAAGCAACGTCATAAATATCTTCGTTGGTCACTTTTATCAAGGAGTCATATGTTTGATACCCATATGACTTGTTGAAAATGATCAATCCATCTTTTGCCACCAATACCTCGCACCCGGGTGTGGCACCTTTCTCAACCGCATCATTGGCAATCAGGTCAATTTTATTTAAAGCTGTGGCATTTATACCAACGGTTTCGGGAGCAGCTAAGGGGAA
>CAINVI010000052.1 GCA_903854075.1 Candidatus Pollutiaquabacter sp.
CGGCAATATCCGCCAAATAGTTTGGAGGTGATAAGGTCCACCGTATCCCACCAGGATCTTTGAAGCGCTAGTGTTTCAAATACTAAAAGGCTGTCCTCGTTCCATTTTCGTTTCGTTGCTACTAAAAGTTCCATGGCCACGTATTGGTATTCCCGCTCTGGCAGCGACCATAATTCCTTTACTATTTTATGAACTGTTGTAATGGATTCGTTTTTAGCCGCCGCTAAAAACTCTTTTTGTAATTCCGCTCGAACCGGTTTTTGAAGACCAACAAACGGGAAATGATTTTTCATATAGGCGGTCATGGCCGCCGCTTTTTCCGGATCAGCATGATCGGTGAATACCTCAACCAGCGCCTCGATCAAAGGGTGTTGCTTAGGAAAACGAACCATGAGCATAAAAGTAATATACGTGAATCACCTGAAATAATTGATTTCTGATGATTTTTGGCGCGTAACAAATTTGTCAAACTATTGTTATTTAAGTATGAAAGCAACCATCATCATCGTTTGCATCCTGCTAATTCTTGTTTTTTCCCAATATATGATTGCACGAAGCACCGATAAAACCGAACAACAAACGTACAACGTTTTATTTTCTGAAAATGAATTCGAAATTCGCCATTATCCTTCCGCTCTGATCGCATCGGTCGAGCACGACGGAAAAACACCACGCAGCGGCTCTAGCGACAATTTTCGTCGTCTAGCCGGATATATCTTTGGCGGTAATGAAGCCAATAAGCAAATCGCCATGACATCACCTGTTCATATGGAGGCGACCGCAACGGGCAATAAAATGAGTTTTGTAATGCCGGCCGAAATGGAAATGAACGAACTTCCTAAACCGGTTGATGCTGGAGTCACATTTTCAAAAACATCCGACGATACCGTAGCTGTACTCCGTTTTTCCGGATTCGCCTCGGATAAAGACATCGAGGAAAAGACCGAAGAATTAAAAAAACGCTTGACGGATAAAGGGATCACTTATACGGGGAACTTCCGCTATTTAGGCTACAATCCGCCGTATCAATTGGTCGATCGTAGGAACGAAATTGTAGTTTCTGTTCGTTGGAACAACTGAAAATCCGTTGAAATTTCGCCAAAATCAGTACCGTTTTCATACTGAGCTTTAAATTTGCATATTTGTAAATCAAACCACTTATTATGAAATACTTGAAACTAATTGCGCTTTTGATCCCGGTTGTCATGATCTCTTGCAGTAAAGACGATGACGATAACTCTAACAATGGTGGAACCACTCCGCTAACTAATACCGACAAATTATGCGGAAAGAATTGGAAGTACTCTAAAATTGAAGCCGACACCAATGGTGACGGAACACCGGATTTGGATGTTACTTCTCAGCAACCGTCTTGTGAACTGGATAATTTTATTCTTTTTAACTCCAACCTCACCGGCGTATTTAATGAAGGCCCAACAAAGTGTAGTCCGAGTGATCCCCAGACATCTAACTTCACCTGGACCTGGATGGCTAACGAAACTCAGTTAAAATGGGATGCTCAGACCTTCACGGTACTTGTTAATGATGGCAACACCTTGAAGTTGAGACTTAACACTATCACATTTACGTTCGTTAAGTAATAGTATTACCTCTACTAAAAACGCCGCTCAACTGAGCGGCGTTTTTTTTGTGACCTATATTAAGCAGTTAAAATTACCTGCGAATAAAAAGAGCTCGTCTGTTTTCTATTTCCAGGAAATAAATGCCGGACGATAATTCATTCACCCTGATTTGTCCAAAGCTCTTACTGAGCATCCCTGATTGGATGACCTTTCCATGAATATCCATGATGCGAAAATAGTTGTCGGTATAGTTCTCCGGCAATTGGATCGATAGCCAATCTTCGCATGGTACCGGATAAATCGACATCTCTTTTTCTTTCAACTCATCTATGGAGCTGGGAGAAATGGTGATGACATAACTTGCGGTGTCCTGTTGTCCGCAGCGTTCTACAATTAATGTCACGGTATAATTCCCGCCGGTTACATACGTGTGCTGCGGTGATGAAATTCCTGTCGCCGTGTTGCCATCGCCGAAATCCCATTGGTGAGTCATGCCGGACATACCGGTGGAGAGATCCGTGAAATACACATCATTACCGGTGATACTGTAGTTGAAATCAGCACTTGGTTGATCAATAAAAAGATTCCAATCGGAAGCGCTGTTAAAAACGGTCAGATCTGCTTGTTGTTGCAAGTATAATCCGGTAGCCGGAGTTAATCCTCCGGTATAAGACAATCCGGAAGAAGCAATATGACTAATGGAACTGTAAATTACGCAGGCCGCCAGATAACTTCCCTCTAATGCCGGATGACTGTTGTCAGATGAATGTAAAACAAGAGAAGTGTCGGCCAACACATTTTTCCAAGCTATACCGACGGGTGCGCAGCGAGCACTGATTATGTCAGCGACTTCCTCGTATGCGCTGCGCAAGGAATCCTGCATGTGATTGAAATCGGTGAACACCGGACTGCAGTCCGAACCCAGACATTGCTGTCCGCCGAAACGACGTCCCCATGTCATGAACGTTACCAATGTCGCGCAAGGATTGTAAAGCGCGATGGAGTCGTGGAGCTCCTGTGCTCCGGGATACATGAGATTGTAGCGGTAGTAATCAACGGTGGGAACCTGACTTTGTTCTTGTAGTACTACGTAATCCCAGTTGCCTTGACGGATTTTCGTCAGTGATGTCGCATCTGCGGCGTGTCCCGATAATGTAAAACCTCCCGGTAAATTACTATCGGTAATCATCGGTGTTCCGGAGGCTGCCGAGAGCGACGCTACCATCTGTGGAAGATTGTATGCTTGTGTATAACTGTTTCCCAGAAACAATACGCGCAACGTATCTGCTTGAGCGAATACCGTTAGCTGCGACAGGACGAAGTAGAGTAAGGATAAGCGAAATTTCATAGTATTAATTTGAAAGAGACTCGTTACTGTTTATTCTTGATCGATAAAGTTGAAAAATTAATGTTGCACAAATTACTCCCGATATCAATACCCACCAGGTGTCGAGTAGTGTAGTGCCAAGTTTGTCCGGATTAGTAGTTATCACGCCGCTGCCAAAAAGATAAGTGAACAGCACAGCGCTTCCGTTGTTGATGAAATGCGCGAGTATTGGAAGCCAGAGTGAACCGCTCCATACCAGCAAATAACCGAAGAATGCACCGAGCAGCATACGTGGCACAAATCCGTAGAATTGAGCGTGCATTGCGCTGAATACAAAGGCAGATATCCAGATGCCGGCGTGGATATTCTTCGACCATTGTCCGAGCAGTTTTTGCAAGACACCTCGGAACAAGAGTTCTTCTCCTACTGCCGGAAGAACAGCAATCACGAGCAGGTTGATCAATAAGTCGACGGGATTGTGCATGTCCATAAACGCTTCTGTGATCATAGCCGCACGGTCTTCTGCTTCGCGCATAGCAGTTTCTAGTCCTTTCAGAAAATCAGGTAACACCATACCGTTATTTAGTGTGACGAGTGCGTTGATGAGCGGTACAGCAAAGATCATCATAGCCATTACCCGGAAGCCGCTTCCGGTGGTATAGCGTTTGTTCAATTGCAAATATGCCGAAGGTGCCGGGCTGAAAACCAATGCTAAAAAAAGCGCCGGCGCGATGAAAACACCAAGTGTAGAAGCAGCCTGAATTATTTTCATGACGGCTATAGCATCTGGATTCGAAAGATCTTTGATGAGCGCTGGCAGCTGTTCGACGGATAAGCCGTAGATCGCTGCGGCAAGTGCAGATCCGACAACGGTGAAGAGCGTTGTCATCACCAGAATGGTCCCGACAGTGATTAAAATCTTTGAATACGGGCTGTTTTCCTGCCAAATTGCCTTGAGCTGCATAAAGTCGTAAATTTGTCACAAGATAATGGATTTCAGGTATTGGTCCGATTGATGCTACTTGCCATTACATTATCTGTATCGTTCAGAAAAGCTATTCCACCTACCTTATTCCCATGATCGGTTCGATTAAACTTCCGGAGTTTCCGCTGCTCCTCGCACCGATGGAAGATGTGAGTGATCCGCCGTTTCGTTATGTGTGCAAGTTGAACGGTGCGGATATGATGTATACGGAGTTTATTTCGAGTGAAGGACTCATCCGAGATGCGGCTAAAAGTTTACAGAAGCTGGATGTTTTTGAATATGAACGGCCGATTGGCATTCAGCTTTTTGGAGGAACGATTGATTCCATGCGAGAAGCGGCACTGATTGCCGAAGGCGCTCACCCCGATCTGATCGATATCAATTACGGTTGTCCGGTGAAAGCGGTAGCTTGCAAAGGCGCCGGCGCTGCACTACTACAGGATATTCCGAAGATGGTGAAGATGACGGAGGAAATTGTTAAGGCCGTCAAACTTCCGGTTACCGTAAAGACGCGCCTTGGTTGGGACGAGTCGACAAAGAATATTGTTGATGTGGCGGAACGACTGCAAGACATTGGCATTGCTGCATTGACTATTCACGGACGTACACGAAAACAGATGTATAAAGGTCCGGCCGACTGGACATTAATCGGTGCGGTAAAAAATAATCCGCGAATGCAGATTCCGATTTTCGGCAACGGGGATGTGGATTCTCCGGAGGTGGCACTCGATATGCGTAACCGTTATGGAGTTGATGGTGTGATGATCGGCCGCGCCAGTATCGGTTATCCCTGGATCTTTCGGGAGATCCGTCATTATTTAACCACCGGTAAAAAATTGGATCCGCCTACAATTACAGAACGCGTGGATATGTGTCGTGCACACTTTATTAAATCGATTGAATGGAAGTTAGGACGTTTGGGAATTTTTGAAATGCGGAGGCACTACAGTAATTATTTCAAAGGACTGGATCATTTTAAAGACTATCGCACACAATTGGTTACCTCAGAATCGGTAGAGGAAATACACCATATTTTGGATGAGGTAAAGGACCGTTACGAGTCGCTGTTACAGTAAAAGTGCTGTCGATTAATTGAGTCGCACCAGCTTTTTAGAAAACAACTGGTCGCCGCAACGGATTTCCATGAAATAAACCCCAGCCGAAAATCCGGTGACATCCAGGGAGAAATCACCGGTTAAATCGTTTTGTTTTTCCAAGAGCGTTGCACCATTTATTCCGCGAATGCAAACCTGGTCGATGCGACGACCGTAACTGCGGAGCGTTACCTGATCGACTGTTGGGTTTGGGAAAACATACACGGATGCAGCAGTTGAAAGTTCCGTCACATCGGACGTATTTTCTTCGAAGCGAACAACGCCTTCCTGTCCGGTGCCGCACCAGATTACGCCATTGCGTTCTACCGCAACGCCAAATACGATATCGTCTGGCATCGCAGAATTTTGTGTATTCCAGTAATAGAAGTCGTTATTTACCCGTTTGATTAATCCTTTATCAAACGATCCGATCCAGAAATTCTGTAGTGAATCAGCAACAAGCGTTGTCAGTGAGTTCGAAGGAATTAACGACGTCAACGTGTTGTAGGCAAATGCTGAATTGTTAAAGAATCGAACCAGTGCTCCGGCCGGACACGCACTCCACTTGATATTGGCCGGATCGATGATGATGCCGGTGATGGTATTATCGGGGAATGTATTGTTGTAAATACCATAAGACGTAAATGCGGTGTCGACCATTTTCACAAATCCTCCATTCACGGTTCCCAACCAGCGGGTAGAATCGTTTTCTAGGGTAATCACCGCGATGTTGTCTACCGGTAGCGAAGAATTTGACAGATTGAATACGCTCCATTGGCTACCATCAAAAAAATTCAGTCCATTATTGGTACACATCCATGCGTGGTCAAAGCGATCGAGTGTGATGCTTCTTACATAGTCCGACGAAATACCGGAGTTAGTAAGTGTATAATTCAACCAGCTGTTTCCGTCGAATACGCATACGCCACCATTTTGTGTAGCAATCCAGGCACGGTGTTGCGAGTCAAAGCTGACATGCTTTACAGAGTTGTCGGTAAGCCCGGAATTATTTGTTTGGTAAACAGTCCAGGTCGTATCGTTGTAAACCGCCAATCCGTAGTCTGTACAAAACCATTTTCTTCCGAGCCAATCGATGGCGATATGTCGAACGGTATTGTCGGGCAGCGGTGAGTTAAAGCGGGTGAACTGTTGGAATGTTGGTTGCGCAAAGGCGCCACCGGCAAGACACAGTGTGCAAACTATAAATAATCGAAAGCGTGTAAGCGCGAACTGGAATAGAAGCATGAATAATTGCGTATTACAAAGGTTCTTTAAAGGTACATCTTACGGATGAATATTTCGTGACAATACGATCAGCGCATAAAAAAACGGCTTGTCGTTTAACAAGCCGTTTTTTAAAGGACGTTTGCCAATTACTGAATGATCAGTTTGTGGTAATAGTTTTTATTGTCCGATATGATATGCACGCTGTAAACACCACGAGCATAAGTGCTGATATCGAAGGAGGTTTCGAGGTTTGAAGAAGTTGATGGAGTCATCGCTTTCGTGGCGACCAGATTCCCCACTGCATCAATTAATTCAACCTTCAGCGTGGAGTTGCCATTGTGTTCGAACGAAACATTTACCAGGTTACCAGCCGGATTAGGATATACTTTCAGTGCGCGGATCTCAGCAACCTCTGCGATTGTGTTCGGAGATTCGATAACGGCACTGACCGGTACACGGGCACTCACACAGGAATTGTCAGGCAGACGAATGTCCCAGTTATAAAAGAAATAATACAAGTTAGCACCGGCGGTTGTTCCGGTGATGGAACAGAAATTATCGATGGTGAACGGGAAGCCGACAGGCGTTCCGGGATTGTTTCGGAATAATTCACCTCCTGTGCGTGTCAACTGATACCCAGTGCCCGGCACGATGCTGAAATCAAGCACGATCGTATTCAAACCGGCAACAACATTCACCACGGCAGATTGCAGCGTAGTTCCGCTGGCATCTTCCAGAATAATAGTGCGTGTACCAGGGTTCGTGGCGTAAACATCAACGGTGTGCAAGATAAATGGATTGAGGCAGTCAAAAATCAAAGCCTGATTTACGTTCGATGAACTGCCGCCGCCTACAGCGGTGTTGTTCACCGGACCTAAATTAAATTGTAGTCCTGCGTGTGTAACTTCATCTTCCACATAGTAAGTCGTGGTGGTGTTGATGAATGGTGTAGTAAACGAAGCGCCCAGTCCCATTTGTGTGCCGCCGCTTGGTGCATCCCACCAGCTGAGTGAACCGCTACCGGTAGCACTTAGCACCGCAGTGCCGGGGGTATTGATGGTGTCGTTTAAAACTACAGGATCGGCCGGAGGCGAAAACACGTTGATATTGACCGGCAGACTTACACCACTTCCGCAGGCGTTCGTAACGTTAACGGTGTACGTACCGGATTGATTTACGGTGATAGTAGAGGAGGTGTCACCGGTTACCCATTGGTAGGTTACACCGGGCAATGAACTTCCTGCCGTGATGGTTACACTTTCTCCCTGACAGAGGTTCAACTTTGAATCTGAAATACCAAGGGAGATAGGTGTTGTAGCTGGATTGGGTTCCTGACGGCTGATGATAACAGGTGCAGCATAAAAGTTATTGTTCTCATACTCTTCCAGAAAGAAACCGTTCGGGTCGACTTCCGTAACGATCCAGTAATCGCCGTTACAGGTTCCGGCAGGAATGTCGATCCACATACCATCGAGACTTGTCCAGTATATGTCCAAGTAGCCGGAGCTGATACCTTGTACGCTGGGTGAACAATTGTATTGACCGCCACCCAGTCCGTAATTTGGAAAGTCACTGGCATTGTTGAGTGGATTACCGGCGGTGTCTAAACAATGGTCAGTATAGTTAGCACCATCGCATTCGCCGTAATCCATCACACAAAAGGCAAGTTTTGTTCCACTGCCAATTAACGGCCAGTTTAACGGATTTGGTTCTAAGGTGTCGCGCGTACGTAGAGTGTACGTTCCCCAATTGTCCACGTGCATGTGCCCGTGCGTCGGGTGATATGTCATTGTTCCGGCCGGCCGGTCATAATACGTCATCGTGTTGGCGTTCTTGTGGTAGATACGCTGATTGATGAGTATGCGCGGATAAGAAACACCGTCCGGACAAATCGAAGGGGCTGTGCCTACGAAGGTATCCGTGCCGCACACGAAAATATTGGTCGTGCGTAATTCCAGTGGACCGTGTCCCGTATTCGGCGTGGAAACAGAAATTTTTAGTCGCCCGTTATCTACACCATTCCCGGTCTGCGAATACTCGATGATACCATAGGTGGCATCGTACTGGTAGAATGGCGGATGTCCGATTTCAATATCCGGCAAAAGATCGCAATCGGTTTGTGTGGCATCTTTGCACAGACAACCGGTGGCGTTGGTTGTCGTACACTGTGCGAATACGTTTTGAAAGCCGGCGAAAGCCAGCAACACGGCGAGTACTACTTTCTTCATGAGTTGGGATAGGGTAGGGAGAATAAAGTGCAAAATAGGCACAATGCAGAAAATTACGAAACCGCTGATTTTTAGGCGATTTAATTACCGTAAAACTTCCATAATCCTATAAAATATCAATAAAATACAATCCCATTGTCTTAAAACCACGCCACCCCCGTCAAAAAGCAGTAAATCCCGAAAAAAACTAACTTACAACCCATGTCGGATTGTACCATCGGCTCCATGAACCAGCTGCCACTACATCATTGGAAGAAATTGTGTCGTATTCTCCGAATGGTTTGGTGGCTCATGTTTATTTCTTTTGATGCAGGTGCGCAACAGCCGGTTTTCCGGCAGTATACCATTCGTGACGGCTTGCCAAGTAATGTTGTTTATTCAGCCGTACAGGATGATCAGGGTTTCATGTGGTTTGGTACTGACGCAGGAGTGGTTCGTTTCGATGGGAAACGTTTTGAACCGTTTTCTGTCAACGATGGACTTCCTGACAATGATATTCTGCGCTTGTTTAAGGACAGCAAAGGAAGAATCTGGTTTCTTTCGTTGAACGGAAAACTATCTTATTACCACAACGGTCAGATTCATAACGCAAATAACGACCGCTTGGTGCCGAACTTTACTTCAATTGGTGGTTTTTTGTATGGGTTAGAAGACAATACTGGAAATCTATATTTTGGAGGGCTAGCCAATAACATACTTTATCTAAATAAAAATGGGAAGTCATTACAAATGATTAACGATGAATTTTCATTGAACATAGGCTTGGGATATCATATCAATCTTTGC
>CAINVI010000053.1 GCA_903854075.1 Candidatus Pollutiaquabacter sp.
AAATACCACAAAGGAAAGCGCAACTAGAGTAATTCCAAGTCCCCAATTTATTTTCATCAAGCTATCAATTTATTTTAGAAGGTCCCATAAAATTTGTTTTCACACGATCTATTTCTTCCCTTCCAGACATCACCCGCAAGACGACCGGTGTTTTAAGTCCTTTTAATTTACTCTTTGGTAAAACAATAAAGACTACGGCTTCCGCCAAGGAATCTTTTCCTACTGATTCAATTCGATCACCAATAAATTTCATCTCTCCCTTAACATTGTTTTCGCCGGAAACATCGGTCGCTGCCACTTCAAAGGTTAACTGAATATCATCAAAGGTCTTGTTGACTACCTGTATATTATATAGATTACTAATACTATCTGCACCTACTTGCTGGTACATTTGTCCGGGAGTGCGAAGCAGTGTAGTTTCGACATCCGTGCGAAAAGCCAGTAAGGTTACCAATGTTGAAAAGAGAATGATCAGCAGCGACGAATAACCGATAATACGGGGAGTAATGCTGAAGCGTTCCCGATTGGTGATATTGTTCTCACTGGCAAAGCGGATCAATCCCTTTGGAAAGCCGACTTTATCCATTACATGATCACAAGCATCTATACAAGCCGTACAGTTTATACATTCCAACTGCGTACCATTTCGAATATCTATTCCCGTTGGACAAACATCTACACACTGATGACAGTCTACACAATCGCCCAACTTTCGCTCCTCATTACGGTGGATCTTTCCGCGCTGTTCTCCGCGCTTGTAGTCATAGGCAATAACCACAGAATTTCGGTCTAATAGTACACCTTGAAGTCTTCCGTACGGACAAACAACCAGACAAGCCTGCTCGCGAAATCGCGCATATACTCCATAAAACACACCGGTGAATCCCGTCAATGCAAAAAAACTTCCCGCATGTCGCAAAGGACCGTCGCTGACTAATAAGGCTAATTTTTCAACGCCGATGATATAGGCCAGAAAGGTATTTGCGATAATAAAAGACAACACAAAAAACACGCTATGTTTTGCCAATCGCTTGCTGAACTTTGTAGCGTCCCATGGCGACTGAGCCAACATTTTCTGTTCGTGTGCATCACCTTCAATAAAGTATTCCACTTTACGAAAAACCATTTCCATAAAAATAGTCTGCGGACAAGCCCAGCCACACCACACACGTCCGAAAATGGAGGTAAAAAGAATGATGAACACAAAAAATGTAAGCATGGCCAATACGAACAGAAAGAAATCCTGCGGCCAGAACGGAACTCCAAACAGAATAAACTTTCGTTCTATAACATTCAACAGGAATAATGGATGTCCATTTAAGCGCATGAAAGGGCCTGAAAAGAGCAGCGTTAGCAGCACGATACTGACTATAATTCGCTTCTGATGCAGTCGACCCGTTGGCTTCTTTGGAAAAATCCATTTCCGGTCACCATCTTTAGAAATGGTTGAAATGCTATCGCGAAAGCTATCATCGTGGGCAAGTGCCATATCCGAATATCTTCCTTATAGAACCACAGCAACCAACGTATCACCGGTCGCCACTTTAGATGAATCACTTTTGGGTGCGGTATCTAGCCATATATCGCCTTGCGGTTCTTTAGCTCCTGAAGGCGCCGTGCCCCGAAGGGTTAAAATATAGCTGGAAACCTGCTGAATCTGCCGGGGTGAAAATTGAGATTTCCAAGAAATCATCCCCTTGGCAGGAACACCTTCTGTCACCACCTTGAAAACATTCTTAATACCACCGCCGTGAATCCAATAATCATCTGTGAGATTAGGTCCAACATTTCCGCCGCCATCAGCCTTATGACAAGCGGCACAATTCTTCTCAAAGATACTTTTACCTTCTGCCAGAAATGCAACGTCATTCAATGCAATCACATTGGCCACCGTGACAAAATTAGCATTGTTCTTTTCGCGTTCTATGCGCTGCAACTCAGCAATTGCGACTTGCTCCTGGTATTCTGCAACTTGTAACTTACCGGTACCGGAAAGATGATAACTAAACAGATATACTACTGCAAACACGATGGTTAGATAAAAACCCCATTTCCACCATGGCGGAAGCTGATTGTCGAGCTCCCGAATTCCGTCATAATCATGATGGAGAAGCACATCCTCTTCCTTCTCGAGCGGTACGGAACGCGTTAAGGATTGAAGAAGTTTAGTCCAAGCGGTTTCTTTTACTTTATACTCACGGAGTTGTTCCGTCATCTCGCTATCTGACTTTTTTTCATCCAGCAACATAGTCAGTGTATTCAAGGCCCGCGACATCGTAAACAATGCGGCCAATACGATAGCAATGACTAGTACCCACAAATAAAAGGTAGGCTCAAAAAATAGTTGCGGCAGTTGAAACGGCTTAGGAATTTCAACAGGAGATTGGGCCATTGCCTTTGGCGAAACATGGCTCAACATAAATACAGCCATGAGTTTGTAAATTGATCGAACGGCTTTCATAAACCGGAAGTGTTTTTTAATTTGGATGAATAAGAGTCCTGATTATCCTCTGATAACGGCATTTCACTCATTTTCTTCATGAAAGTTTTATCCGATTTCCATAGATAAACAATCATACCCGTAAAAAAGAGAAGGAAAATAACCAGTAACACCATTGGGTAACTGGCAATACCTTCAATGCCTTTGAAATAATGCTTGAACATTTCATTAATTATTTTTGCGCTGTAGCAGCGACATGAATATCCTTACCCAAGCGCTGGAGATAAGCAATAAGCGCTATCATTTCTGTATTCGGGGCCGTTTTAACGCCATTCTTTTCAAGATCGGCGGCTATCGCGTTAGCCTGTGACATTACGTCCGCATTTGCTTTATCAGCGTATCCGGAAGGATACGGAACGCCAAAGGTTTGCATGACTTCTATTTTATCGGCGGTGGTCGAAATATCCAATGCTATTTCAGCCAAGAATGCATACGCCGGCATAATGGAGCCTGGTGACATTGTAGTGGGATCTACCATGTGGTTGAAATGCCACGAATTCGGATAGCGTCCTCCTTCGCGAGCCAGATCTGGACCAGTCCTTTTAGACCCCCACTGGAAAGGATGATCGTACACGAATTCACCTGCTTTGGAATATTCTCCGTATCGTTCGGTTTCGGAACGGAATGGGCGAATCATTTGAGAGTGACAGGTATAACAACCTTCGCGTATATAGATGTCACGACCGTGCAATTCCAACGGCGTATACGGTTTCACGCTGGCAATTGTAGGTATGTTTGACTTGATTGTCAGCATCGGAACAATCTCCACCAAGCCACCAATCAGGATGAGTAGTAGCGAAAATATTAACATTTGTACCGGACGACGTTCAATCCATCGGTGCCAGTGGCCTTTATCTTCCGGTGCCACCTTTTCCAACACTGGAGCCTCTGCATCTTCATCCGGCAAAAAACTTCCGGCGGCTGCAGTCTTATACAAATTGTACACCATAACCAAAGCTCCCAATATGAATAATGTTCCACCAACTACACGGAGTGTATACATCGGCAATATCTGAACGACGGTTTCTAAAAAGTTAGGGTATTTAAGTACGCCGTCGGGTGTGAATTGCTTCCACATCAGGCTTTGGGTAAAGCCCGCCCAATACATTGGAATTGCGTAGAATAAAATCGCCAGCGTGGAAATCCAGAAATGGAAATTGGCGAGTTTCTTAGAAAATAATTCCGTTCGGTATAATCGAGGAATCAGCCAGTACAGAATTCCAAATGTCAGCATGCCGTTCCACCCTAAACCACCTACGTGTACGTGCGCAATTGTCCAATCGGTAAAGTGCGAAATGGCATTTACGTTTTTTAAGGACAACATTGGACCTTCAAAAGTGGCCATACCGTAGGCTGTTACTGCCACCACCATGAATTTAAGCACCGGATTTTCGCGTACTCGATCCCATGCACCGCGTAACGTAAGCAATCCGTTAATCATTCCGCCCCAAGACGGCGCAATAAGCATGACCGAGAAAACAACGCCGAGTGATTGCGCCCAGTCTGGCAAGGAAGTATATAATAAGTGGTGAGGCCCTGCCCAGATGTAAATAAAAATTAGCGCCCAGAAGTGAATGATAGATAGTTTATAGGAATACACTGGACGCTCTGCTGCCTTTGGCATGAAGTAATACATGAGCCCCAGGTATGGTGTCGTTAAAAAGAATGCTACTGCATTATGTCCGTACCACCACTGCACCAATGCATCCTGGACGCCGGCAAAGATGGAATAGCTTTTCGTTAAACTGATAGGTAGCGCTAGTGAATTGACAATGTGTAAAACGGCTACGGTGACTACTGTAGCGATATAAAACCAGACGGCTACATACAAGTGTCGCTCCCGACGCCGGATAATCGTGCCGAACATATTAATTCCGAAAATAACCCAGACCAATGCAATGAGAACATCAATCGGCCATTCTAATTCTGCATATTCTTTACTGGTAGTAATACCCAACGGTAACGTGACGGCCGCTAGTACAATAATTAATTGCCAGCCCCAAAAATGCAATCGACTTAATCGATCACTGAACATTCGAGCTTTTAACAAGCGCTGCAGGGAATAATAAATACCCATAAAAAGCCCGTTACCAACGAATGCAAAAATAACAGCATTGGTATGTAATGGACGCAATCGTCCAAAACTGAAATATGGCGCGAGGTTAAATTGCGGATTTGTCAACTCGATGGCGATCCACAATCCGAGATCG
>CAINVI010000054.1 GCA_903854075.1 Candidatus Pollutiaquabacter sp.
AATTCTTTTTTAAATACTTCATTTTTTCGCAAACGGGCATCTACCGCATTCAGCAGTTCCATTTCTTCGAAAGGCTTGGTCAGATAATCATCAGCCCCCATGCTCATGCCTTTACGCATATCTGTTTTTTCAGCTTTAGCGGTCAGGAAAATGAAGGGAATTCCGGCAGTAGCCGGATTTTTACTCAGTAAATACAATACGCCGTATCCGTCTAATTCTGGCATCATGATATCGCAGATAATCAGATCCGGAAGCTCTTTCTGAGCCATGTCTACGCCATTCTTACCGTTGGATGCGGTAATTACTTTGTAATTCGCCAGCTCGAGAATCTCGCTCGTGTTCTCCCGCATCTCATTGTTGTCTTCAATTAAAAGGATCTTTTTCATAATGGTATTGTTTTAGATTTATTTTGGAAAAGTTATAGTAAACGTAGTGCCTTCATCGAGCTTACTGGTGAAGTTGATTTCCCCATTCAGCAATTTGGTGTAACGACGAACAATGTTCAGTCCTAATCCGGTTCCCTGGATAGTAGTTACATTTCCCGCCCGGAAAAAACGCTCAAACAATTGTTTTTGATCTTCATCCGGAATGCCGATTCCATGGTCTTTTATTTCCAGGCTTACAGTAGCTGATGTATCTGAGCTGAATTCGATAATGCCATTCGGTTTGGAATACTTAATCGCATTGTTTAGCATGTTGATCAGAATGTTCCTCAGCAGCTGCTTATCTGCAGTGATTTCTGGATCGCCCTGTATGTGACGGTATACAATCTGTTGACCATTTTTGACAACAATTTGAAGTTCTTCCGCCGTCTCTTCGCAAAATTGTTTTAAATCAAAGCTGGTAGGATTAACCTCTACTTTTCCGGCTTCCAGTTTTTCCAGGGAAAGAAAGTCATTGAGTATTTCAGTAAGGTTTTTAACTGATGATTTTATTCTGTCGATATGCTTGTTTCTTTTTTCGCGTTCTTCTGGTCCTTCATAGCGGTCAACCAGTGAAATCGAGGATAGGATCGTACTCAATGGTGTCCGAAATTCATGGGAAGCCATGGATACGAAACGTGACTTCATTTCATTAAGGTTCCGTTCTTTGTTCAGCGCCTGAATCATCTCCGTTTCTGCTAATTTTCGGCGGGTGATATTGCGAATGACTAACAGGATTTCTTTTACATTGCCGCGGTTGTCAGGAAGTGGTACGGCATTCATGCTGTAGTAGCGCCCGGAGAATTCACATTCTGTTGAATTGCTTTCCCAGTTGAATACTTTTTTAAGTAGTTGGTCCATGCCGTCCTCTTTTATTTCGGCACATAATTTCATACTTCGCCAACTTTTTCCGTAAAGCTCCTCGCTTTTAATCCCGATTTCATCGAGCTCACGTCCATCGATGAATACGATGTTCAACTCGTGGTTTAACACGCAGATAATTCCATCCGGAAAATTATGTGCAATGGTGCTATACAATCGTTCGCTGTCGCGTAGTGCCTCTTCGAATTTGGCACGCTCCATCATTTCCGTCTTCAGATTGTAGTTGGCAGCTTCGAGTGATTCGTTGGCGGTAGCGAGCTGGGCGGTTCGGGTGGCTACGCGCATTTCAAGTTCTTCATTGGCTTTCATGACAAGCTGTTCTTGCCGGTGTCTTTCCGTAATATCAATGATAAAACTGATGACGAACGATTCGCTTTCAATCTTGAAAGGACTAAGACTTATCTCTACGGGCATTTCAGATCCGTCTTTGCGCTGCGCAAAAAGGTTCATTCCTTTACCCATAGAGCGACTGTGGGGTGACTGGTAATAATGCGCCCGGTGTTCAGGGTGTTTTCCAGCAAATCGTTTGGGAACTAGTTCTTCGATCTTCTTTCCAATCAGTTCTTTATCTCCATATCCGAATTGTTTTTCGGCTGTTGGATTGGCGAGTATGATATCCCCTTTTTTAGTACTAATAATAATTCCTTCAGTAGCAAATTGAAACATCGCATTCAGGTACTGCGTGCTTTTGTGAAGATTTAACTGCGCATCTTTGTATTTGATAATGGCAAAGGTGAAGCTCCAGACAAAAAGTATTGGTAACCCAAACGGTAATATCTCTTCACGTATAGTGTTGTCGTCTTTGACTAAAAAGAAATTTACAATGATTAGAAATGTCAGTATAACACTGACATCAAAGGTTGTTCGGTTTCCGGCAATGGAAATCGTCAATAGTACGACCAACGGATACAGGAATTCAACGTGAACAGTACCCGGTAAGTATAAACTGCCTGCAAAAATTAAAACCGTTGATAAGGTAGCAAGTAGTAAGGATCGATTCTTATTGTTTTTCACAAGCTATGTACTTATGCTTTCTTGAGTGAACTACCCTATAAAATTACAGAATATTTATCTCCCTGCAAGTGTTGCAGTAATTATCATGATTTAGTATGACAAAGGTCATAATTGACGGATAATTAGGGGTGTAACTTTGAGGAAAATGATCTAAATGAGAGTATCTCAGCTACATCCGGTGAAGAAGATTCTTGTTCCGACTGATTTTACCGAAGGCGCTAAAGGCACCTTATTATTTGCAGCTTCATTGGCAGCCCGAATAGACAGTAAGATCCTATTATATCATGCTATTCACGTTCCGGTCTTGAACCCGCATGAAATTGCAATCGCCGTTTCACCGGAAGAATTGGAGCGGGAATCCTTTGCACACCTCGAAGCACTCCGTGAGGAAGTCGTTGCGCAAACGGGATTTACTCAAATCGAACTACATGCGGAAGGTGGAATGGCGGTGGAGCAGATCTCCTCGTTTACGCGTCACCATGAAATCGACTTAGTTGTCATGGGTACTTCCGGTGCGCATGGTGTTGGAGGTTTTCTTTTTGGTAGCAATACCGCCGAGGTGGTCGAAAAATGTACTTGTCCGGTGCTTACAGTTCCTTTCGGAGTTGAATTTGAAGTACCCGACAAGATACTTTTTGCTACAAATTACGCGGACAATGATTTTCAGTCTATCTACCTGTTGACGCAATACTTCAAAGTGTTTCGTCCCGAAATAGTTATCGCTCATGTGGAAGCTCGCGGCAATCATACCGTGGAAGAAGGACTCATGGAGTGGTTCAAGAAACAGGTACATACTAATATTCCGTATGATCGAATCCGTTTCGTACTGTTAAAAGGAAACGACATTGAGGATGCGCTGAAAAAGCATAAAGAGGAAGAAGGCTATAAGTTAATTTCGACGTCTATGCGATCTCGTAATTTTTTTGATCATCTGACCAGTCGTAGTCTAACCAGGAAGATGGTGAATCACTCGTCAATTCCATTGCTTGCATTTCACGCCTATCAGTCATCAGGAACCCCCGTTTTCTAAACGGTTATTACCTTGTGTATGTCGTTAGTTCCGGATAAAGGATTGCGAATAGAGCGACGGTTTACCCGTGCAGGAACAGATGTTTATTCCGCTTTTGAATTTGTAAAAAGAAAGATTGATATCCGCGCTGCCACGGGCGATTCCGTTAAGGAACAAATCGTCGTAGAAGTGCCGGTGGGTTGGTCCGCAACCGCGGTCGAAATTCTGGCGCAGAAGTATTTTCGTAAAACGGGTGTTCCGCAGGCCGACGGTAGTTTTGGCGGTGAGACTTCTGTTCGGCAGGTTGTTCATCGGATGGCGTTAGCCTGGAGGTCCTGGGGCGCACGTTATGGTTACTTTCGTTCAGCCGAAACTGCCGAAGCTTTTTATGATGAATCGGTTTACATGTTGCTTTCGCAAATGGCAGCTCCCAATTCTCCGCAGTGGTTTAATACCGGATTATTCGAAGCCTATGGAATAGCCGGTCCGCCACAAGGTCATTGGTACGTTGATCCGAATTCGGGAGAAGTGCACAGCGCTACATCAGCTTATGAACATCCGCAACCGCATGCC
>CAINVI010000055.1 GCA_903854075.1 Candidatus Pollutiaquabacter sp.
GGCCTTCTCCCAGTACTATCGCATTGTTAATGGTGTTCAGTTTTCTAAGGTCACCTTGCACCATATAATCGGAAGTGTGGAACACAATGTCCTCTTTGTCCACGTCAATTCCGGCAATTCGTCCGCCATATTGCACGATACCAGCGCGTAAAATCGCTTGCGAGCCTAAGAACGGTGATACGCCTTCGATGTCAGGGTGTTTCTCCAGTAAAGAGATAATCTGATAGCCGTTCTTGATTTTATTCAGCTCAACTTTTGGTTTTTGATTGCGAACAACGATCCACTCAGAACTGTCACCGTCGAACTGTTCAATAAGACTCGGGCGATCTTTTTTTGGTTCGTTGTAAATATGAATGTTTGCTGTGGTATTGATGGTCTGGTCGATAAATGTAGATTGGAAGCCGGTCATAAGTCCGGCCTGAAAAATGAAAACCATGATTCCAAAGGTGACCCCGAGCATGGCAACCAGCGTCTGTCGCTTTTTGGCGAGCAGATGCGTAGCTGCTATTTTGAATATCGGACTTCTGGATTTCATGCTCTAACGCTGCTTATTTTTCAAGCTCATCACTCTCGTTCAAACCTTCCAATACTTCAACGAATTGGAGGTCTTCAATGCCTTTAGTGATTTTTCGCAACGACGATTCGCCTTTTACCTGCACGAAATTTCCATTTTTAAGAAATTCACGAGGAATAACGAGACATGATTTTTTGGTGAGTACGATGATGTTGCCCTCCACTGACATACCGCTGTAAAGTGGTTTTCCTTCTACTACTTCAATGGTAGCTTTGGCCCGGGATGATTTACTGTTGCTAATGACTTTAGGGAAAATTTCCTTGAGTGTTCCGTAAAATGGTTGCTCCGGATATGCATCAATGCCGAACATTACTTTTTGTCCGGTCATTACAAGGCCAATATCTGTTTCGTCAATGGATAGTTCAACCTCGAAGGAAGTGGCATCGCCAATCTCCAGTAAAGGCGTTTGCGCAGATACCAGATCGCCAACTTCCGGCAGTACATCATATACTTTTCCGGAAACAGCCGATAGTAGACGGTAGTCGCCTCTAACGGATTGTTGAGCCGCCGATTGGTTGAGTGCATTCAAATAATCTGTCCGATACCGATCACGCTGCGCGGTATAATTTTCTTTTGATCGAAAATAGGCGCTTCGGGAAATATCAAGTTGAGTCTTCGATTGATCAAAGGACTGTTGACTGATGGCATCTTCGTTTTTTAAGGAAGTATTTCTTTTGAAATTCAGACTATCGAGTTCGTAACGGGCTTTGGCGGCTTGCATTTCTTCCCGTGCAGCGGATAATTGCGGACCGTTTTCGTCTGCATTTTTTTTTGCCAGCTCTACAACATTGGCAGCAGAACTGATGGATTGTTCATTCGTTTCATTCCGAATAGCAATTAAAGGATCGTTTTGTTTAACGGTGTCTCCCGATTGTACAAATATCTTTTCCACATAGCCGGCAGTTTTACTGTAAACTACATAATGATTTAGCGGAAGGACTTTTCCAGCGGCGTAAACGGCTTGGGTAATGTCCTTTCGTAGAGGTCGAACGGTACTTCCATTACGGGAACAACCAAAAAGTGTACCGGCAATGATGAACGTTATAAGTAGTTTTCGCATAGCCATCGTAGTATCAGATATTTGCTTCCAGCAACTCACTAACCGATTTGGCATTAGTGCCTGCATCAACAGGTTGTCCGCGGAATTTCCTGACTCGGTTTTTAAGACGTTCACTGAGTAGATACATTACCGGTACCAAGATAAGGGTAAGGAAGGTACAGAATCCTAATCCGAATATCATCGTCCATGAAAGCGGGCCCCAGAAAGCAGTGCTGTCGCCCCCGAAAAAGATGTTCGGACTGAAGTTGTTGAACAGTCCCGAGAAATCGATGTTGAGTCCTACCGCCAATGGAATCAACCCAAGAATGGTAGCGAAGGCAGTCAGGATTACCGGTGTCATACGTGTTCTGCCGGCTTCAACAATGGCATCAAAAGTGGGCAATCCTTGTTCCCGCAGCAAGTCCGTGAACTCGACCAATAGAATACCGTTCCTAACCACAATTCCGGCAAGTGCGATAATTCCAACTCCCGACATGACAATCGAGAATTCCATTTTAAAAATGGCAAAACCGATGAAGACTCCGATGATGCTGAATAATATCTCCGTCAGGATAATGATAGGTTTGCTAATGGAGTTGAATTGCATGACAAGTATCAGTACGATCAGCAATAACGATGAAAGCATAGCCGTCCCAAGGAAAGCAGACGTTTCAGCTTGTTCTTCCTGCGAGCCGGTCATCGCGATGGTGACGCCTTCTTTGGTCGAATAGTCGGCCATAGCACGTTGTACTTCCTGAACAACCGCATTCTCGTTATAACCGGTTAATACATTGGAGGAAATCGTAACGACGCGTTTCTGATTTTTACGTTTGATGACACCGTAGGTGTCGGAATATTTTATTTCTGCGAAGGATGAAAGTGGGACATCTCTGATCATTCCGCCCATGCTCATATCACGGTAAAGGATTTTCAGGTTGCGCAACATGTCGATATTGTAACGCTGTTCATCTTTGTATTTCAATACGATATTGTGGTCGTCTTTCAGGTCTCTGTATTTTGAGATGTCAGTGCCTAAGACGCCAAGATAAATTTCATTGCCGATTGCATAAGTTGAAATTCCTTCTCGGTTAGCGCGCTCACGGTCGATGTTAAAAACAATTTGCGGCTTGCTGTCTTGAAGGTCACTGCGTAGTTCTTCCACACCGTCGATTTTTAAGGAATCGAGATAGCGCTTAAGACCCTTGCTGGCAGTCACCAGTTCTTCGTAATTGTCGCCGCTGACTTCAATATTCACGGGTTTTCCGACAGGAGGTCCTCCTTGTTCTTGGGCAACTGAAACTTCTGCTCCAGGAATACCTTTGACAACCTCTCTGATTTTCTCTAGATACGTAACGGTTGACTCTCCGTGGCGTTCACCAAATCCGACAAATGCCACTGAAATTTTACTCTTGTTAGGGTACTCGCCCTGGTCTTCATCCTGCGGATCCGTAACGGCAACGGTTACGTTCGTGATTACTGATTTAACAATTGGATTTGGCCAGTTAATGGCCTTGTAGACACGCTCTTCCAGGATTTTTGTTACCGAATCAGTATAGGCCTGGTCAGTACCAACCGGCAGACTGGTGTACACATATACGAAGTTCGGGTCGGCAGTGGGGAAGAAACTTACGCCGCCATTGCGCATGCCAAGGATAACAATTGAAAATACAAAAAGTGCAACAGTTCCGAAGACCATCTTCCAGGGACGATGAAGGCACCATACCAGCAACCGTCTGTATTTATTCTGAAATGCCGGCCATGATTTTTCCTGAAAATTTCGAATAGCATGGCGTAACCAATAATGATTCGCCAGGAAAAACAGCAGACACAACACAGCAAAATTTCCGGTACCAAAATTGATTAGGTAGCCAATTA
>CAINVI010000056.1 GCA_903854075.1 Candidatus Pollutiaquabacter sp.
CTTGTTCGCGCATTATACGTGCGTTGTCGCTTCTAGGGTCATTCCACGCCGGTTGTGGTTTAGCGTTTGCGTAATCGTATAGCCGTCTTTCTGCGCCCAATTCACCTAACCAGTATGATTTCTTCCGGAGCAGTAATGCTTTTTTCGCAGAACAAAAACCGGCTTACATTCTTAAATCCGATTACAATTTCGGAATAAACGCCGGACTTCCTTCGGGAAACAAGGCCAAAATTTACAGCAGTGCTTCATACATTCGACTTGCCGACAACTACTACCAAACTCAAAACTTTCTGCAAGCGGACACTGCCGATAAAACTACCCTTAAAGGATATACAGGACAGTTGACCTACGAATGGAACACCCTAAATAAAAAACAATTTGCCAATGAAGGCGCATTTTTTCAATTGCGCGGCCGTATGACCAGTATCGGCGAAAAAACAACGCCGGGATCTACCTCCTTGAATCGGTCCATTGAAATCGCCGACCACACCTGGTTTCAGGCATCCTTACGTTACGACAACTATTTTCTGAAGACAAAACACCTTAAACTAGGCTACGGCATACATGCGGTCATTTCCAATATGCCTTTCTTCAATAACTACACGGTTTCCGTAGTTAATGCTCCGGTTTACGAACCAATTCTTGAGATGCGTACGCTGTTCCTACCCGAATTTCATGCTCATTCATTTGCAGGAATTGGCAGTAGAAATGCGATTTCACTGCGTTCAAATCTTGATCTTCGACTAGAAGCATATGCATTCCAACCTTACCAGGAACTTTTGAAGACCGCCGACAATAAAGTTGAATACGGAAAACCACTCGATAAGCGCTACTTCCTAACATCCGGAGGAGTGGTATTTCATAGCCCGATAGGACCTGTTAGTTTACACGTAAATTATTACGATCAACGTAAAAATCCAATATCGGTACTTTTCACCGCAGGATTTCTGCTTTTCAATCCCGGCGCACTCGACTGACAATATCCTTCACGATGGAAAACTTGAAACGTATACGTAAGTTCGAAAACTTTCATATTCTATTATGGCTGGTGAAAGATTTATGTTGGGTCACTTTATCCAAAGCAGCCGGCTTACTAATGATCGCCCCTACTCTTGCACTGGCATTATTCATCACCTGGAAGAATCGGTCCGAACGCGCAGAACTGATGCACAATCTCGCCATCTGCCTATGGATTTGCGCTAACTCTACCTGGATGATTGGTGAATTTTATTTCGAAGACACCACGCGTGAACTGGCTGTTGTCTTCTTTGTTGGCGGGCTACTCTCTATGCTTTACTTCTACTTTGTGGAACTTTTAAATGGTCGGCTGACTAAAAAAAACAACGACTAAAACGAAAAAAGCCCTCATGATCAAGGGCTTTTTTTTTGATTCTGAATGAAAGATCAAGCTTGAGCGGTCGGCCCTCCGAAATTCATTGGAATACCTATAGATTCAGTTGGCTTAATTACACCATGCGCCTGTTCGTATTTCTGGATGTTATCCGCCAGTGCTGCAAGCAATCGCTTGGCATGCTGCGGGGTAAGCAAGATGCGTGATTTGACTTTAGCTTTAGGGACTCCGGGGAGCACCTTTACAAAATCGATAACAAATTCAGCATTACTGTGGGTAATGATGGCCAAGTTGGAATAGATACCGTCGGCAATCTCCTCCGTGAGCTCGATGTTCAGCTGATTCGGGTTATTTTGATTTTCATCCATAGTTTAGAGCGTTTACAACAGAACAAATATCGAATATTTAATGATAAAATAAAGGTCCGGCTAAAAGTGGCCGGACCTTTATAGTATTTAGTGGGCTATAATCAGCGCGCTACTACTTCTTCCTCACTCTTGGAAGCCATCAACAGGTCATACTCTTCCTGAGATCCCACGATGAGTTTTTCATACTCACGCAAGCCGGTTCCGGCAGGAATCAAGTGACCTACGATAACGTTTTCCTTAAGGCCGAGAAGACCATCGATCTTACCGTTAACGGCTGCTTCATTGAGCACCTTAGTCGTCTCCTGGAACGATGCCGCTGATATCCAGCTCTTCGTATGGAGGGACGCTTGGGTGATACCCTGAAGTACAGGTGAAGACGTAGCAGGAATAGCATCACGAGCTTCGATAACCTTCAGATCCTTACGCTTCAAGATGGAATTCTCTTCACGCAGTCGACGAAGTGTGATAATCTGACCGGATTTCAATTCGGTAGAATCGCCCGGATCAAGAACCACTACTTTATCGCGAACTTCCTCGTTCTCTTTCATGAAATCGATTCTGTCGACATACTCGCGCTCGAGGAATACAGTATCTCCCGGATCTTCGATAATGACCTTACGCATCATCTGACGTACAATAACTTCAAAGTGCTTGTCATTGATCTTCACGCCCTGCATACGATAAACTTCCTGCACCTCATTAACAAGATACTCTTGCACTTGCGAAGGTCCTTTGATGGAAAGAATGTCGCCCGGACTGATAGATCCGTCAGACAATGGATGTCCGGCACGGATAAAGTCATTATCCTGAACAAGAATGTGCTTAGCCAAGGACACCAGGTATTTCTTCACTTCACCATCACGTGAGGTGATGATAATTTCACGGTTACCACGTTTGATACCGCCGTAAGAAACAACCCCATCAATTTCACTGACGACAGCTGGATTGCTTGGGTTACGCGCCTCAAACAATTCCGTTACGCGCGGCAGACCTCCTGTGATATCGCCGGAACGACCGGTAGTACGAGGAATCTTAACCAGAATGGTTCCTGGCGTGATTTTATCGCCCGAATTGACCATGATGTGCGCACCAACAGGGATGTTATACGACTTGACAACTTCCTTCTTCTCATTAATAATACGGATAGCAGGATTTTTCGTCTTGTCACGGGTTTCGATGATAACCTTTTCACGGTATCCAGTCTGCTCATCCGATTCTTCACGGAATGTAATACCTTCTTCGATTGCATCGAATTCGATTTTACCACCCAACTCAGAGAGAATAACCGCGTTATAAGGATCCCAGTCACAAATCAGCTCGCCCTTCTCCACCATCTTCTTGTCTTTGACATAGAGTTTGGAACCGTACGGAATGTTTGCGGTAGCCAGAATGGTTCCCGTGTTCACATCCAAGATACGTGCCTCTCCGGAACGACCGATAACGATCTCCTGAGATTTAGAACCATCTTTCGCTGTAACCGTCTTAATATCTTCCAATTCCAGACGACCACCGAATTTTGCTTTGACCTCCGAGTCGGAAGCGCCTTTTTGCGCAACACCACCCACGTGGAAGGTACGGAGCGTAAGCTGAGTACCAGGCTCACCGATGGACTGAGCAGCGATAACACCAACCGCTTCACCTTTCTGAACCATTCGACCGGTAGCGAGGTTTCTTCCGTAACATTTAGCACAAACACCGCGATCTGATTCGCAAGTCAATACTGAACGGATCTCGACCGTTTCAATCGGAGATTCTTCAATTAATGAAGCGTTCAAATCGGCGATTTCCTCACCGGAACCGACGAGCAATTCACCGCTGATCGGATGATATACGTCATGGAGCGACACGCGACCGATGATACGGTCGTAGAGTGACTCTACGATTTCTTCGTTGTTCTTCAGGGCTGACATCGCCAGACCACGAAGTGTACCACAATCTGGATCAGTAATAATTACATCTTGCGCCACATCCACCAGACGACGAGTCAAGTAACCGGCATCAGCAGTTTTCAACGCTGTATCGGCAAGACCTTTACGTGCACCGTGCGTGGAAATGAAGTACTCAAGAATGGAAAGACCTTCTTTAAAGTTAGAAAGAATCGGATTCTCAATAATCTCACCACCGGTAGCACCGCTCTTCTGTGGCTTAGCCATCAGACCGCGCATACCGCCCAGCTGACGAATCTGCTCTTTAGAACCACGAGCACCGGAGTCAAGCATCATATAGATTGAATTGAATCCTTGCTTGTCGGTCTTCAACTGATTCATCAACGTTTCCGTAATACGAGAGCTGGTACGTGTCCAGATATCAATGATCTGGTTGTAACGTTCGTTATACGTGATGAAACCCATGTTGTAGTTATTCAACACTTCGTCCACCTCAGCGTTTGCCTTACCAATCAATTCAACTTTTACATCCGGAATCTTTACATCTTCCAAGTTGAATGAAAGTCCGCCTTTGAAGGCCATCATGAAACCGAGTTCCTTGATATCATCGAGGAACTTCGCCGTTTTAGCTGTTCCGCAGATCTCAAGAATATCACCGATAATATCACGAAGCGCTTTCTTGGTGAGCAATTGATTAATGAAGCCAACTTCTTCAGGAACTACTTTATTGAAAAGAACGCGGCCAACAGTTGTTTGGAGCATTTCATGCACCATCATACCATCTTTCATGAACTTCACTTTCACCTTAATTGGCGCATGAAGATCAACACGGCCTTCGTTGTGTGCAATAGTCACCTCTTCGGCAGAGTAGAAACTCATACCTTCTCCCTTCACTTTCAACTTACCGTCGCTCTTACGTTCCTTGGTAATGTAATACAGACCAAGTACCATGTCTTGTGAAGGTACCGTTACCGGAGCTCCATTAGCAGGGTTAAGAATGTTATGCGATGCAAGCATGAGCATCTGGGCTTCCAGAATAGCAGCATTACCGAGTGGCACGTGAACGGCCATTTGGTCACCGTCAAAGTCAGCGTTGAACGCGGTACATACTAACGGATGCAGCTGAATTGCTTTTCCTTCAATCAGCTTAGGCTGGAACGCCTGGATACCAAGACGGTGAAGCGTCGGGGCACGGTTCAGTAGAACCGGGTGACCTTTCAATACGTTCTCAAGAATATCCCAAACGATAGGATCTTTACGATCA
>CAINVI010000057.1 GCA_903854075.1 Candidatus Pollutiaquabacter sp.
ATTCTTTCTTACCTTCTTCAAAGTGTTATTGAATGTGGGGATCAGCGTACTGCTGATGATCATGGGTCAGTATCTCTTCGGAAGAGCAGTTAATCGAAATGAACGTATCCTCGGATAGAAAATCGGTCATCATCTTTATTTTTCTGACGGTAGGACTCGTCTACCTGATGCGATTGTTCTATCTGCAGGTAGTCGATACTTCCTATATCGTTTCCGCACGTAGCAACGTGTTGCGTTATGTCATCGATTATCCCGCCCGCGGACTTATTTACGATCGCAACGGGACACTCTTGGTGTACAATGAACCGGTATATGATTTAATGGTGATTCCCAAGCAAGCCAAGAACGTGGATTCGCTGGAACTGTGTCGACTCATTGGAATCACGCCGGAAGATTATTCCACCAAATACAGAAAGGCCAAAGCTTATTCTCCGGTGAAGCCGTCCATTTTTGAAAAACAGCTTTCGGTAGAAACCTATGCCACATTGCAGGAAAAGCTGTACAAGTTCCCTGGCTTTTATGTGCAACCGCGAACATTACGTAAATATCCGGAACCTATTGCGGCTCATCTCTTCGGATATATCGGCGAGGTGGATTCAGCGAAGGTTCGGAAAAATCCGTACTACAAGGAAGGTGATTACATCGGTAAGAGCGGGATTGAGCAATCATACGAAGAACAATTGCGCGGACGCCGCGGTGTGCGTGTTATGATGGTAGATGTCTTCAACAGGGAAAAAGGGAGTTTTCAGGACGGTCAGTATGATACGACCGCGCTGGCCGGGGAAAATCTTACCATAACTATCGACGCGAGAATTCAACGGTTGGGGGAAGAGTTATTGCAGAACAAGGTGGGAAGTATCGTAGCTATAGAGCCGGCCACCGGTGAGGTCCTGTGTATGGTCAGTGCTCCGTCCTACAATCCGAACTTGCTCGTTGGCCGAGCACGTACGAAGAACTATGCGAAAATGCTGGTTGATCCGTACAAGCCGTTGTTTAATCGTTCGCAGATGGCTCTTTATCCGCCGGGATCCACCTTCAAAGTGGTTATGGCATTGATTGCTGAGCAGGAGAAATTACTATTTCCTTCAACGCGTTATCCATGTGCCCACGGTTATCCGCCGATGGGCGGCAAGCCCAAGTGCCATCCTCACGCTTCTCCGCTCGACCTGAAAGAGTCGATCACGCAGTCGTGCAACAGTTATTATAGTTATGTATTTCGTTCGGTAATTGACAACAAGCAGTTCAAGTCGACCGAAGCTTCGTTTCAGGACTGGCGGGCAAGAATCGCCTTGTTTGGTATCGGTGTAAAGCTGGAGGCTGATTTGCCGAATGTGCTGAAAGGATCCGTACCTACCATCGACTATTACAACAAGTATTTTGGAAAAGGATCCTGGAAATCGTCGACGATTATTTCGTTGGGTATCGGTCAGGGGGAGCTTGGCATCACGCCGTTGCAGAATGCAAATATTCTAGCCGCCGTGGCTAACCGTGGTTGGTATTATACGCCGCACGTGGTGAAAGCCATTGGAGAGAAACGTTACCTGCCTGAACGATTTAAAGTAAAACACAGTCTAGGTATTGATCGTGTATATTTTGATCCGGTGGTGGAGGGTATGGAAGGTGTGGTGGATCATGGTACGGCAGCAGCTTCCAAAATAAAGGGAATTACCATGTGTGGAAAAACAGGAACAGCTCAAAATCCACATGGGAAAGACCATTCCGTTTTCGTCGCTTTCGCACCAAAAGACAATCCTAAAATTGCTATAGCGGTAACGGTGGAGAACGCCGGATGGGGTGGAAGTTATGCCGCTCCCATTGCTTCGTTACTCGTAGAAAAGTACCTTACAGACAGTATCAGTCGACCGGACTTGGAAAAGCGGATGAAAGAGGCCGTCATTCTTCCCGAAGTAAAGTTGCCGAAGCCGGTAAAACAAGATACCGCAAACGTAAAAACCAAAGCATTGCCGACCGGTAAAACGGTTGTAAATCGATAAGTCTACATGCGCGAACAACGTAGCATACTTCAAAATCTTGACTGGACGCTTGTCGGCATTTATCTGCTCATGATTTTCATTGGTTGGATGAATATCTATGCCGCTGTCTATAACGAGGAGCACAAAAGTTTGCTGGATCTTTCACAGAATTACGGACGACAAGCCATTTGGGTGTCGGGTGCACTTCTTATCGCGTTGATGGTGCTCGTCATTGATGGCAAATTTTACGCTGCATTTTCTTATCCCACGTATGGCCTGATACTCTTACTATGTCTGAGCACCTTCGCGTTTGCACGGGATGTGAAAGGATCGTACGGTTGGATTGATATCGGTAGTTTTAAATTACAGCCGGCGGAATTCGCCAAGTTTGCTACCAACATGGCGCTGGCTAAATATTTAAGTACGCTGGGGATTCGAATGAAGGATTTCCGCACCAAAATGGTTTCCGCCTTGTTGGTTGGTGTACCGATGGGGATAATCCTTCTTCAGAACGATACCGGATCGGCCCTGGTTTTCCTATCCTTTATTTTCGTCTTGTACCGTGAAGGTCTGTCCGGTAACGTGCTGTTGCTTGGGCTTTTCGCAGTAGTGCTTTTTGTATTGGCACTGCTTGTAAAGAAAGCAGTGTTGTTTGGAATCATCGCAGGTGTAGCGCTAGTGTTCTATTTTCTCGTTCGGAAAACGCGCAAAAACATAGCTGTAATCATCGCAGGCGCACTGATTGCCGGCGGAATCGTATTCAGTGTGGATTATGTGTATACGAACGTTTTACAACAGCACCAGCGCACG
>CAINVI010000058.1 GCA_903854075.1 Candidatus Pollutiaquabacter sp.
CCGCGGAAGTCGCGGATACGCGGCAACGCAACAGAAATCAGACGATCAAGGAATTCGTACATCTTAACGTCACGGAGGGTCACGCGTGCACCGATGGCAACGCCGACACGGAGTTTGAAGTTAGCGATATCCTTACGAGATTTCGTTGGAACCGCTTTCTGACCGGTGATCGTCGTCATCTCTGTCAAAGCATATTCCACCAGCTTCTTGTCGCTGACAGCATCACCGATACCCTGGTTGACACTGATCTTCAACAAACGAGGCACCTGCATGGAGCTCTTATAATTGAATTTCTTCTGAAGTGCCGGAACGACTTCGTCGCGGTACTTGGCTTTAAGGCGTGGAGCGTAACTCATTACTTGATAACCTCCCCTGATTTTTTAGAATAACGAACTAATTTACCGTCCTCCAAACGACGACCGACGCGGGTAGCATTACCCTTGCCATCGACCACCATGATGTTTGAAATGTGGATCGGTGCTTCTTGTTTTACGATACCACCCTGGGTATTCTTTGCATTCGGCTTGGTGTGCTTGGTGACCATGTTCACGCCCTCCACCAGGACGCGGCGCTCTTTCACAAACACTTCGAGTACACGACCCTGTGCTCCTTTGGAGTCGCCGGATACCACCTTTACGGTGTCGCCCTTGCGGACGTTCAGCTTCGGCTGTTTATTGGATGTTCTTTCCATCGCTACTGTTCTCTTTACAATTATTGTTTACAGCACTTCCGGTGCCAGGGAAACGATCTTCATGAACTGCTTTTCGCGAAGCTCACGGGCAACCGGACCGAAAATACGAGTGCCGCGTAATTCGTCTGTAGCAGTAAGCAACACGACCGCATTATCGTCAAAACGGATATAAGAGCCGTCAGAGCGTTTCAATTCTTTTTTGGTGCGTACGACAACCGCCTTGGAAACAGTGCCTTTCTTCACGTTTCCGGAAGGTATGGCGTGCTTTACCGTTACGACGATCTTGTCGCCAACGGAAGCGTAACGCTTCTTAGTACCGCCCAGCACGCGAATACAAAGAACTTCCTTTGCACCGCTGTTATCGGCTACTATACATCTGGATTCCTGCTGGATCATGATTCTGTTTTTTTAACGTTGATGCCTTGAAAGGCAAATGGTTTACTTAGCGCGCTCGATGATCTGCTTCAAACGCCAGTTCTTATTCTTGCTCATCGGACGGGTCTCGGCGATCAACACCAGGTCACCGACATTCGACTCGTTATTCTCGTCATGCGCCATGAACTTGGTGGTCTTCTTGATGAACTTTCCGTAAATCGGATGCTTCACTTTACGTTCCACAGCTACAACGATGCTCTTACTCATCTTGTTGCTGACGACTACGCCGGTACGCTCTTTGCGGAGACCGCGGTTTTCAGTGCTTTTCTGTTCCATTGTTGGAAGGTGGAATTATTAGGAATTCGTATTAGCTGCTTTAGCGCGCTGGGTCAATTCCGTAGTGATACGGGCGATTCCGCGGCGCTTCTCACGGATCTTCGATGGGTTATCAAGTGGAGAGATGGTATGATTCATCTTCATCTTGACATACTGATCGCGCTCTTCCTGTAACCGGAGGTTCAACTCTTCGGTTGTCAATTCTTTGATGTCCTCTTTTTTCATGACGCTATTGTGTTTTACTGCTCGATTTACAATCAAGCGGAGTAATCGCGGGTAATGATGAATTTGGTGTTGACTGACAGTTTCTGTGCTGCAAGTCGGAGAGCTTCACGTGCTGTTGCTTCCGATACTCCTTCCGCTTCGAAGATGATCGTACCCGGCTTGATGACAGCCACCCAGAATTCAGGGTTACCTTTTCCTTTACCCATACGTACCTCTGCAGGCTTGCGGGTGATCGGCTTGTCCGGGAATACACGGCACCAAACTTGACCTTCACGCTTCATGTAACGGGTCAACGCTACACGGGCGGCTTCAATCTGACGGGATGGAATCCAGGCGGTCTCGAGCGACTTCAGTCCGAACGATCCGAAGGCCAGGGAATAACCACGAGTGGCACATCCTTTTGGAACCATTTTATGCTGTTTGCGAAACTTTGTCTTTTTCGGCTGTAACATGATCTTTATCTACTTTAATTATTGAATCGGAAACTTCCCGGATTAGTCTCTTTTCTTTCCACCACGACCTGCACCTGCGCCACCACGGTTGTTACCGCCGCGACCACCACGTCCACCACGGTCTCCGCGATCACCACGATCACGACCGGTAGCCGTAAGACCTTTAGGAGCGTTAGCCGGCGCATTTGAACCTACGTTTGGAGAAAGGTCGCGCTTACCATACACTTCACCTTTACAGATCCATACTTTGCAACCAATCTTTCCATAGGCGGTTTGAGCCTCAGACATAGCAAAGTCAATATCCGCACGGAACGTGTGCAGTGGAATACGTCCATCTTTGTATTGTTCAGTACGGGCAATCTCCGCACCACCAAGACGACCGGCCACCATTACACGAATACCTTCAGCACCCATGCGCATTGTAGATTGGATAGACATCTTAGCCGCACGACGGAAAGAGATACGCGCTTCGATCTGACGGGCGATACCGTCCGCTACCAACTGAGCATCGAGTTCAGGACGTTTGATCTCGAAAATGTTGATCTGAACGTCTTTCTTCGTGAGCTTCTTGAGCTCTTCTTTCAACTTATCGACTTCCTGTCCGCCTTTACCGATAACGATACCCGGACGAGCCGTGTGAACCGTAACCGTGATCAGCTTCATGGTGCGTTCGATAACCACTTTCGCTACACCGCCTTTTGCAAGACGTGCGATGAGGTATTTGCGAATCTTGGAATCTTCCACCAGTTTGTCGGCATATTTCTTGCCGCCATACCAGTTAGAATCCCATCCGCGGATGATACCAAGTCTGTTACCGATCGGGTGTGCTTTTTGTCCCATTGCTAGCTATTGATATTGGGTAGTTTCTTGATTAAAATTATGCAGCGGTTTCCGCTTTCTGTTCTTTACCTGCAGGAATCATGTCCAGCACGATGGTTACGTGGTTGGAACGCTTGCGGATCCGGTAACCACGGCCTTGAGGGGCCGGACGGAGACGCTTCAACATTCGCGCACTGTCAACATTGATGCTCTTCACGAATACTTTTCCTTCGTCGATCTTGTCGCCGGATTTAGCTTCCCAGTTTGCTATTGCAGACTGCAGGAGCTTCTCCAAACGCTCAGCAGGAGCTTTTGAGTTATAGCGCAGGATATTCATCGCCTGCATCACTTCTTTTCCACGGATCAAGTCAGCAACGATTCGCATCTTACGTGGCGATGTCGGAACATTCACCAGGCGTGCGACCGCCGTATTCTTCATGATCTCTTTGCGCTTTTCAGCACTTTCACGTTTTCTGAGTCCCATGACGGATCTTTCGTTTTAATCAGTTAATTAGGCTTTTTTACTGTGTCCACGGAACGTGCGGGTTGGAGCGAACTCTCCCAACTTGTGTCCTACCATGTTCTCGGTAACATATACCGGGATGAACTTATTGCCGTTATGCACAGCGAAGGTGTGACCAACGAACTCCGGAGAGATCATAGATGCGCGGGACCAGGTCTTGATGACCGTTTTCTTCTTCGCCTCATTCATCTTGTTCACTTTTGTGTCAAGATGGTGAGCGATGTAAGGACCTTTTTTTAGCGAACGAGCCATTGTTGTGATTCTTTTTCTTTCGAGTTCCAGTCAAGTCAGACTACGCAGCCCTACTCTTCCGGTCATCAGATTTATTTCTTTCTTCCTTCGATGATATACTTATTGGTTGGGTGATTCTTGCGACGTGTCTTGCGACCTTTAGCGTACAAGCCCTTGCGTGAACGCGGATGACCTCCGGATGCACGTCCTTCACCACCACCCATCGGGTGATCGACTGGGTTCATCGCTACACCACGTACGCGTGGACGACGACCTTTCCAGCGGGATGCACCAGCTTTACCAAGTGAAACCTTGTTATGATCAGGATTGGAAACCGTTCCAATCGTTGCCATGCAACTGCTCAATACTTTACGGGTTTCGCCGGAAGGCATTTTCAGGATCGCGTAATCGCCGTCGCGAGCTGCCAGCTGAGCATAGGTTCCGGCACTACGTGCCATCACCGCTCCCTGACCAGGACGCAATTCGATGTTGTGGATCAACGTACCCAACGGAATGTCTTTCATGAACAGCGCATTGCCGATTTCAGGCGTTGCACCCGTTCCGGACATTACCGTCTGGCCCACTTTCAAACCGGTCGGAGCTACGATATAGCGCTTGTCACCGTTTTTGAAGTAAACCAACGCAATACGCGCTGAACGGTTCGGATCATACTCAATAGACTTTACCGTTCCGGCTACACCGTGGTTCTCACGCTTGAAGTCGATGAGACGGTACATCTTCTTGTGACCACCACCGATATAACGCATGGTCATCTTACCGTCGGCGTTACGACCGCCAGAGCGCTTGTTAGGTACTAACAGACTCTGTTCCGGCTTACCAGCGGTGAGATCGTCGTAATTGTCCACCAGCATGTGACGCTGGCTTGGGGTCATCGGGCGTAGTTTCTTAACTGCCATAATTCAATTCCCTCCTGATTAAATGTTGCTATAGAAATCGATGGTATCACCCTTCTTCAAGGTAACAATCGCCTTCTTGTAATTTCCGGTACTACCGGCAACGAAGCCGGTCTTGGTATAACGTGCCTTCACTTTTCCGGCAACGGTTACGGTATTGACACTGTCAACGGTTACGTTGTACATCTTCTCCACCGCTTTCTTGATCTCGACCTTGTTGGCGCGGATATCAACGATGAAACCATATTGACCCAGCTTCTCGCTGATCTTGGTCATCTTTTCCGTGATAAGGGGTTGCTTAAGTACGCTCATGATAAGAAACGGTTTTCAAGTGCTGCAACTGATCCTTCAACAATCACCAACTGGTGTGCGTTAAGGACATCGTAGGTGTTCAGCTCAGAAGCTGTCGTCACCTTGTTACGCTGCACATTACGTGAGGAGAGATAGATGTTGTTATCGTGTGCCGGAAGTACCACCAACGCCTTCTTTCCATCCAGGTTGAGGTTCTTCAGCATATCAACGTAGTTCTTTGTCTTCGGTGCAGAAAACTGAAAGTTCTCCAGCACGATGATGCTCTTGTCTTTTGCCTTGTACGTCAACGCAGACATACACGCCAAATGCTTCAATTTACGGTTCAGCTTGAACGAGTAATCGCGAGGACGAGGACCGAATACACGACCACCACCCACGAAAAGCGGGGATTTCATTGAACCGGCACGGGCACCACCGGTACCTTTTTGACGCTTCAACTTCTTGGTGGTACGGTTGATTTCCGCACGCTCTTTAGACTTGTGAGTTCCCTGACGCTGATTAGCCAGGTACTGCTTCACGTCAAGATAGATCGCGTGATCGTTCGGCTCGATACCGAAGATCTTTTCGCTCAGCTTCACTTTCTTACCGGTCTCTTTACCGGCGGTGTTCAGAATGTTCGCTTCCATGATCTTACTTCTCCACAATTACATATGAACCATTATGACCCGGCAAAGCACC
>CAINVI010000059.1 GCA_903854075.1 Candidatus Pollutiaquabacter sp.
CGCGGCGCGGCGCGGCGGTCTTAAAGTGGTTCGAATCCTGTGTGTGGTGGTGGGGCGCCCGGTGCCAGGGCGGCCCCTGGGGCGGGTCGCCACCGCCGGCCCGGCGCCGGACAGCTGCGGCTCAGCCACCCGGCAGCGTGCGGCCGGCTTGGCCGCCCACAGGTGGGCGTGTGTGCTTGGTTTGGTGCCCGCAAATTGGGCTGCAATGCACTATTGCTGCTTTACCAGATACTGCAATCGTGTGCAACCGGTGTCTCAGTTATCCAGGCGAACTTGAGCTGTGTTGTTTTAATTCGGCCAAAGTTCGGCCACAAAAAGTTGGATGGGTGACGGTCCCCGCTGACTCTCCGCCGAGTCTCCGGTGACAGTGGTCCGTGGGTCTGACCTTGCCACAACAGGCTGGCCGACCTGGCTGTACATAAGGCCAGTGGGGGGGCGGATTCCAAGTCGCCACCCACTCGCCAGTGCTGTTATATGGGGTTGTGACCGTACCCGGAACCAGGCCGATAATTATGCGGAAATCGGCTCCGGCGTAGCCTCACCCCATCCCCATAGAATTTACGTTGAAAGATCCATATTGGGATAAGTGGGTCAGGGGTCGGGATGTCCAATAGGGCCTCCGTCCTGGTGTGGATTGTTTCAAAATGGTGCCAATCGCTCCAACCCATTCCATTCTCGAAGGCGTTGAGGGCATTAAGGACTGCAAAGACAGCCAAAAGTTCAGCGTCGCTGTCGCTGCAGGCCAATCAAGAGCCTTAAAAACTTATTGACCAAGGCTCACCAAGCCTTTGTGGCCGCCGCGAACGCGAAGTCGGGGTGAACCAACCTGCCGTCTCAGAGGCCCAGTTGCTGTCCTCACAGACTGCAAGAGAGGTGACAAGGGACATTTTCGACGCACACAACGCTATCAGGTGGTTCTGCTTATTCAGGGACATGTCCCTCCAAAATGCAAAAACGGCCCATCTGCTTCGATCGTCACGGATCTGGTGGTACAGGAAATAATTTGATCCGAGCTCACAGCAAAATGGACTATCCTGCTCGTTGAGTTCCAGGATGTCTCGGTCATACCAACGTACACAGTTTAGCTGCATTGCGCCTTCAGAATTCAGGCTAGCATTGGCAAATTCCAACGAAGCCCTGTCTCCGGGATACCCGAGCCCCCACGCAGAATTTGCGCCCAGAGCTGCAGCTGAGAAAAGCGATTCCGCAGTTGGAAGAACATCCAAAAAATCTCTGCCCTCAACCTTGAGCGAGCGCAGGACTTGCGAAAAGGTCCCAGCCGTAATCCGAGATGTGCGGCCTGGTGATATTTGGAGTGACGATTCTTTCAGAGTCCGGTATATTGAAAGAACGTTTTTGGATTGTTTCTTGGTAACACGGGGGAGCGTGGAGGCAGGTGGTTCCCTGAGATGGTGTGGTAGTCAGATGGGTTGTACATAGAAAATCTAATAACTCTGCAAATTTGCACCTCATTCGCGGACCAGATGCACGAAGAAATGCAAATTCAAAATCCCCATTTTCCAAATGATACTCAACCTCCTCGCAGATTGTTTGATCTGTGTCGCAGTAATACATGGTCTCCTCCAGGAGTTCCGGAGACAAAACACGATTCCAGTAAATCCGGGTATCCCGATCGTAAAGATACTGCAGCCTTCGCAAGGTAAATATCTCCAAGGTATAACCATATAAAAACATCTCCTTTTCAAGATCAGGTGAGTCTCGTGGGAACGCCATCGCCGTGAAGTTCGGCGTGAGGCTAGTTGAGGTGAAGTTGGTGAAGAAAGCAACGAAGAATGGCGTCCCGCCAAATCTGGGGGATTCCGGGCCCGCGGTCCGGTACAACGACCTGACACGGCCAGTGAGTCAGCAGGCGAGTCACGGAAAGACAGAAAAGAAAATTGATCTTAAAACAAGTATCTCAAATAAGCAAATAATATGTAATTGATTCATCAAATCCTACAATCACTTTTCAAGTTTAGTGTTTTATGACTCATAATATCTATTAAGATCTTAAAAGTCTAAACCAACATACTGACTTGATACCAATGGAAGTGATTCACTGACTGGATTCTAAGGGCATCATTCAATACGGCAAATTACTGATTCAATGCAAACAAAATGTATAAAATAAAAATCGAACAATGTCAGGACCCGGAAATTGGCCCGGCTGACTCGGAAGAAGACAGGAACATCTCCTTTTCAAGATCAGGTGAGTCTCGTGGGAACGCCATCGCCGTGATGTTCGGCGTGAGGCTAGTTGAGGTGACGATGGTGAAGAAAGCAACGAAGAATGGCGTCCCGCCAAATCTGGGGGATTTCGAGCCGCGCCGGGGCCCGGTACAACACGGCCAGTGAGACGGCCAGTGAGTCAGCAGGCGAGTCATGGAAAGACAGAAAAGAAAATTGATCTTAAAACAAGTATCTCAAACAAGCAAATGATATGTAATTGATTCATCAAATCCTACAAACACTTTTAGTGTCATATGACTCATTGAAATATAATTATGATCATAGAAAATTAAAGACTCTAAACCGACAAACTGACCTGATACCAATGGAAGTTATTCACTGACTGGATTCTAAGGGATTCTAAGGGCATCATTCAATACTGGAAAAATACAAACCGGCCTGGTTGGTAACTTACAACGATGGTGAGTGATCGCCCGGGCCCGTGGACTGTCGGTTATTCTTCGTTACGAATTTTAATTGAAGGGACAGACTGAAGAGTCAATTGTTCGAAGAGGCACTCCCTGCATTTTGTCTGACAGCGGGAATCATTCTGCGCTTGATTCGCTTGAAGTTTTGCTCCAGCCATGAGGTACTTTGTTGGCTTTTATTCCTTACTACTCCAATCAATATGATGAAGTTGAATCTTTTCAATGCAGATTTTTTCCAGCAACATAATCTCTGAATTTGTTCGGATCACAACGAATTTCGGACATAATTTTTGGTCGTTTCCGATTTTCAGGTTATGGCCCAGTCTTCAATGCTGATTTAATGTGCATTTTTATCAGACTGCTAACTTTTTTCATTTTATGACAGGAATGGCACAAGCAAACATCCGAAATCAATTGCGACAGATGTACCGAATTTACAAATTGATTTCTGACAATGCACACGGAAATATCAAAGGTTTAACGGGCAGTTTGACTTCTTCCTGCCTCCTTGATGTGCTGAACGCTCTGCATGTTACTGGACAAGGAAGGAGGATATTTGATTGTGGAGCCGCTGATGGAAAAGTTTTGGCGGCTGCTTTGATATTAGGATCTGAAGGTGCACACGGTTTCGAACTTCCAGAAAACGCAGCCAATCGTTTTATTTTTCAATCGGTTCTCAACCGCATTATTCCTCTGTTCGATTTGA
>CAINVI010000060.1 GCA_903854075.1 Candidatus Pollutiaquabacter sp.
ACTTAACCCGAATTCAATGCCATTGACAGTGACACCGTAAGGTGTACGCTCACGGGTATCGGAATCTATCAAGGATCCGTTACGGTAAATGAGGGTGTTCCAGCCAAAATTAAGTTGAAGTCCGATTTTACTTTGAATGAACATATTTACGCCTCCACAAAGTTGAAGGATTGGTCCTGTTTTTTCAAATACGTCCGGTGTGCGTACTTTTTCAAACGTAAAATCTGAAATCCCTGCTTTAAAACCGACGAAAGAGTTGGTCTGGTGAGTGATGACAAAGTGGTAGTTGTAGAGAAGGCTGAAGTTGTTGGCTAACGCATTTACGGAGTCCGTATTGTTGACGTATTTATCTTTACGGTACTGAAGTCCTATACCCATATGTGGTGAAATACCAAACTCAGCAGCAAATGGTAAGGTCCGGTAAATGGCGGCTCCGGTATTTGTGGCAGTCGGTGAGGGATCTGAAATGACGGTTGGCCCGCCGCCAAAACCCACGCCGGCGGTGACTTGAACGATGCCGGGAAAAAAGCTCTGTCCGAAACCACTTGAGCAGGCCAGGAACAGAACAAAACAGACTAAAATAAGGCCCCGTTTCATTAATGCGGTACACTAAATGTGATAATTCAACAGCAAGGTAATCAGAACAGATGTAATTTCCATTCCTCTTTTTACCTTGCAGCATCAAATCAAGCAGGCTATGAATGCACGCGAAATCATACAGGGGAATTTGAAGGAAGCTGCCGGGGTGTTGGAGCAGTTCATGACGGACGATGGAAACATCCGGAAGATAGAAGAAGCAGCAACCATGATGGAACAGGCAATCCGTTCGGGCGGAAAAATTATATCGTGCGGAAATGGTGGCAGTATGTGTGATGCCATGCATTTTGCAGAAGAGTTGTCCGGTCGTTTTCGGGATAATCGTCGCGCGTTGCCGGCCGTATCGATTTCGGATCCTTCACACATTACGTGTGTGGGTAATGATTACGGTTTTGATCATGTGTTTTCCCGCTATATTGATGCCATTGGAAAAGAAGGTGACGTACTCTTAGCTATAAGTACAAGCGGAAATTCAGCGAATGTAATCCATGCTATTGCTTCGGCCAGAGCGGCAGGTATGAAAGTGGTAGGATTGACAGGTAAAGACGGTGGAAAGATGGCGGGCATTTGTGATGTGGAGATTCGTGCACCACATTCTTCCTATGCGGACCGCGCACAAGAAATTCATATTAAGGTCATTCATTCCCTGATACAGCTGATTGAATCCGCTGCAGGCTGACCGGTTTCCATAATTTTTGTTCTGTTTTTTTCTGCCGTCTTCGGTGGGGTTGATCATTATTGTCTAAAAAACATGTTGGTAAAGACGTTTGGCAGTGCTTTCTTCGGTATAAGTGCAACAACGATTACGGTCGAAGTGAATCTTGGACAAGGGATTAATTTCATATTGGTGGGTTTGCCCGACAACGCCGTTCGTGAAAGTCAGAAGCGGATTGTTGCGGCCTTTAAAAATGCCGGTTATAATTATCCCAGGTATGAGATTACCGTGAATATGGCACCTGCGGATATCCGCAAAGAAGGATCTGCCTATGATTTGACAATTGCTATTGGAATTCTTGCCGGGTCCGGACAGGTAGTGCCGGATCGACTTTCCGAGTTCATTATCATGGGTGAGGTATCGTTGGACGGTACTGTTCAGCCGATCAAAGGTGTATTACCTATTGCCATACAGGCAGCAAAAGAGGGATTTAAAGGGTTAATTCTTCCGATGGCGAATGCACGTGAAGCGGCCATTGTTAAAGGATTGCAGGTGTATGGTGTGGAATCCATAAAAGAGGTCGTGGATTTTCTTAACGGTGAGTTGCCGCTTGCGCCTGTCACCGTAGATATAGAAATGGAATTTGAGCGCAGTCAACAGAAATCCGACTTTGATTTCATGGATGTAAAAGGCCAGGAAAACATCAAACGGTCCATGGAGGTAGCTGCCGCAGGTGGACATAACCTGATTATGATTGGCCCGCCGGGAGCTGGAAAAACCATGGTTGCCCGTCGTCTACCCTCAATTCTCCCTCCGCTTACTTTGGAAGAGGCATTAGAGACAACTAAAATTCATTCGGTTGCCGGTAAGCTGTCGAAGAATATGGCGTTGATATCCGTTCGACCCTTTCGTAGTCCGCATCATACCATAAGTGATGTTGCGCTAGTTGGTGGCGGCGTTTTCCCTCAGCCCGGTGAAATCTCCTTAGCGCATCATGGTGTATTGTTTCTTGATGAATTGCCGGAATTCAAACGTACAGTATTGGAGGTGATGCGTCAGCCATTGGAAGAGCGTAAGGTTAATATTTCACGCGCACGTTTTTCCATTGAATATCCTTCCAGTTTTATGCTGGTAGCATCGATGAATCCGTGTCCCTGTGGTTATTACAACCATCCCGAAAAAGAATGTGTTTGCGCAGCAGGTACCGTTCAAAAATACCTGAATCGTATTTCCGGCCCGTTGCTCGACAGGATTGATATTCATGTGGAGGTTACGCCGGTTCCTTTTCGTGAGCTTTCTCAAGACCGATTATCGGAATCCAGTGCAGTCATCCGGCAACGCGTTATCGATGCGCGAGCACTGCAAAGTGCACGTTATGCCGATGAAAATGGCGTGCATTGCAATGCACAGATGTCTTCCAAATTAATTCAACAGTATTGCGCATTGACCTCTGACGGAAAGTTGCTGTTAAAAAATGCGATGGAGCGACTGGGCTTATCGGCCAGGGCGTACGATCGAATTTTAAAGGTGTCAAGAACAATTGCAGATCTAGCGGCATCACCGGAAATTTTGACCGCACACGTCGCGGAGGCTATTCAGTACAGAAGCCTGGATAGAGAAGGCTGGGCTGGCTGATGTTAGGATAAAAAAAGCCCGGCAATTGCCGGGCTTTGATTCACATTATCTTGATGTTTTATCGGATTACTTTATTGGTCAATACCTGACGGCCGTTGATTACGGTACGAACCAAATAGATACCGGAAGAGAGCGAAGAAGCGTCAACCACAAATCGGTGTTCGCCGCCATTAAGTTGGTCTTGGTGTATCGTACGAATCAGTTGTCCGCTGATACTCAAGAGTTCAATATTCACATTCTCTGTCTGATTCAGTTGAAGCGTGCCTGTCAGCAGGCCGTCTGTCAAATTCCAGCTACCGCTGGCGGTGTTTTCCGGATCGTCTATGCCCACAGAACGGTTGACGTATATCTGGAATGTTTCGTCCAGGTAAAAGGTATAACTACCATGCGATTCACCGACACGGAACGAAGTGATATAAGGCTGATTGCTGCCCTGGCTAACAGATGGTGTCCATGTCAAATCTCCAATAACCGTTCCTGAATTGATGGTTGTGGTGAAGACCGGCGCATTGGAGGGTAGCATAAAAGCGCTTCCGTTCACGGTGATTGAAATCAGGTCATTATCGACTGGGTCGGAAGCAGTGACTGTAAGATGTAGCGTGGAGTTTGGATTTACGCGCAAGATCCGGCCGGAAGTGGGAGCGATATTCGAAGTGAAATTAAACAGTCGCGGAGAGTTGCTTGGTCCGACAACAATTATTTGCATGTCGCGACGGATCTCACCAATTTTCACGCCGCCCCGGAATTCATCCACAGCAACTGATACAACAAAATGTCCCATCGCGTTGGGTAAAAAGGAAATTTCACCTGTTACAGGATCCAGTGCAAATGGTTGTGCGGTATCACTGGAGGGCAATATGTATTGCGGAATCGCAGTGTACAGGGAGCCGGATGCCTGCTCCAGCGGAGCGTCCAGTCGCCAAGCAATGGAGTCGCCGTCGATATCAAACGGCAGTGAGTTGTACGTGAAAGGTACGCCCAACTGTGCTATCGGAATTGGAGGGTTTAAGAATACCGGTGTTGAGTTGGCACTGTCCACATGCACCCTCGTGTAAAGTAACATGGAGTTACTTCCTGGGTTTGGGAGATTCAGAATGGCAGCATTGCGGCAACAGTTATCCCAATAGATCACATAATCTCCAACTCCCGGGAAACTATAATTAAATTGGTAGGTGTATTCTTCCACACCGTTACCGAAGTTTACAGCTGCAGGTACCGGAACTGTATCGGTGGTAGGATTAGCTCCGGTGGCTGTGTCCGAAGAAATCATGATGTACTCCGAAGAATACATTGGGATACCGACAGTATCACGATAAAGCGTCATCGTGATTTGATAATCGTTGCCGGTTCCTAGCCAGGCAGCCGTGATTTGTCCGCCCATGAGGTGGGAGGAGTAGGCGCTGAATCCCGATAAAATAAAAAGTAGGGAGTAAATCAGTTTTTTCATGGATAACATTTTGGTACGACTAATGTATTATTAAAAGTTAATCTGTCAAACCATGCCGGATACGTTGTTTGAAATTTGATTGAGAAACCCTAATAAAAAAGGCTGTCCCGTTTTGGAACAGCCTTTTTTATTAGGGTTTTGAAGAAATTACTGCTTGATGAATTTTGCAGTAGCAACAACACCGTTGACTTCGGTTTTCACCATGTAAGTACCGGCAGGCAGTACTACATTGAGTTGGGTATTGTTTATGCCTTTGGCAGCAAGCAAATTTTCGGATGCGAAAACGCTGCGTCCGGTGATATCAAATATCTCCAGTGCCAGTTTGCCACTACGTTCCGCGGTGAAGCGTACATTCATGGTATTCTCGCTCACCTGTGACACGGTAAGATTCATGGCTGAGCTGCTTACGTTGTTAATGCCTGACGTACCGCACTGAGGATCGCCGGGAGCTAAAACGTTAATCGCGATGGATGTTCCGGTATAAGTACAAACTGGATCAAGGATCAAATCCTGAAGGAACTGCGCTGCAGAACCGGTCGCATTTCCGAAAACAACTGGTGTCCAGTAGTAGATTCCGTATGGTGTTAAGCTGCCAATGAAGGCATTGTCGTTGATGAATGCAACGTTAGAAGTAGCCGGAGCAGGGAATGCAAAGGTGTAGGTCGTAATCAGGCTTGGATCGTTGAGAGGATCGCTGTTGCCTGTAATGTCAGCGGATGAAATAATCCAGCTCACGCCGGCGTAATCACCAACAGTTGGAGCATAGATACCCGTCGCGGTGATGATTGTTGTGTCTGCTTCGCAAAGGAAAGTATCAGTAGCGGTGGTGATACCCGGAGAGATGTTAGCATCGCCACAAGTAACCGGAGCAATTACTGTGTATTTGTAAATACCACCTTGGGCCTGGCTGATCGTAAAGCCGCCAGTCCACATGTGTGTGCTGTCGTAAACGCCAAGCGCAGTGCGCTGCGTTCCTGTTTCAATATCTACCCAGGTAGCTCCGCCATCATCGCTGTAAGACGAGCCGGTAAGTCCTGTTGCAGCACCGGTACTCACCAGCTTGGAAGCTGTACCCGGTACATATTTCATGTCAGAGCCCCAGAGGTTTCCGGTTACGGTAAGGTTGGTCCAGGTTGCACCACTGTCTGCGGTTGTTTTAACCGTATTCACACCGGCTGCAGAATAGAGGCGAGCGATACCGCTGGTTTCGCTGTAGAAAGCGACGTCAATAGCGCCATTCGTTGGAACGGTAATACCGGTGGCAGTTGCTTGCCAGGTAAGACCACGGTCGTGCGAACGGTAAACACGGCCTTTTTGGGTGTCGAACCATACGTTGTCGCCGATAACACTGTAGTGACCAACAATTCCGTATTCACCAGAAAGTGGAGCGGCGATGTTGGCTTGCGGTACGCGTGTCCAGTTGTCACCACCATCATTCGTAGTGTAGATTTCAAAATAACCACCGAGTGGGTCACCCATGGCGAAGCCATCCAGGTTGTTCCAGAAGTGAACAACGTTAGGGAAAGATGCTGCAGTAGGATACATAGTTCCAACGCCGCATTGTGTCCAAGTAGCACCACCATCAACAGTTCTCCAGATTCCGCCGCCGGTAGTAGCGTTGGCATCGTAGAACACCGCGAAAGCAGTGTCTGCGCTTACACCATGAATCATTGACCAGTCGTAAGAAGCAGGGACAGGAATAGTGCCTGAGGTCCACGTTGCACCGCCATCGGTAGTGCGGGAGAAATCCTGACGGTTAGCACCGCCACCGGATCCGTCGTAAGCGCAAATCCATACGATGTTAGAGTCAACCGTGCTGACATAACGTACGCCGGAAGAGACAGGGACAAAGCCGGAATTCTGCTCAATCCAAACTGCCGTTTGAGCAAATCCGCTTACGCAGATCAGCGCCAGTAATAGAGTAAGTAATTGTTTTTTCATGATTTAGATATTGGGTTTTGGTTATTGCTTAGAATGCGATAAAATTAAGTAAAAATCGGTGAAATTGGGTGCTACGCTATGTGTTTTAACGTTTGCTGGCGGCTGAATTATCAAGTGGACCTTAAAAAACTCCAAAAAACACAAATTCATCCAGATGGAATTCTTTGGATAGTAAGGTGTCAGCCGACTTTCTCGAAATTCGCTGATTATTTCACGTTGCCCATGAGTCGGCGGACCACCGGTGAAATGGCAATCAAGACTACACCGCTGATGAGCGCATAAATGGCCAGTTGTGAATAGCCGTCGGTGTAGGAAACGAGTTTTTCAGCGGCAGTAGCATCCTCGTTGGGGAGCGCCATGCCGGCACCAAGAATGCCGGCTACATACTGTCCGTAAGCGCTGGCTAAAAACCACATACCCATCATCATGCCTTGTAAGCGCACCGGAGCTAGTTTAGTCATGATGGAAAGTCCGATCGGAGAAAGACATAATTCACCAAACGTGATGATGAAGTAGGCGAGTGTGAAAATTTCGAGCGACGTCATCCCGTTACTGTCTGCGAAGAATCGGGTGGCATAAAACGTGTAGAAGGCAAGCGCGAGAAATAGAAAACCGAGCCCAAACTTAATTACGGTATTGGGTTCTGCTTTGCGCTTTGACATCCACATCCACAACAAGCCGATCAGTGGAGCAAAGAGGATAACGAAAAGAGCATTTGCTGAATTGTTAACGCCGTTTGGATCCAACGTAACACCCATCATGGTGTTGTTGAGATTGTTGGAGGCAAAGAGGTTCAATGATCCGCCGCTTTGTTCGAAGAATGCCCAGAAAAGTATGGAGAAGACAATGAAAACCATTGCCGCCATCAATTTCTTCTTTTCATCCGCTGTGCATTTGAACATTTCGATAGTCAGATAAATCAGTGTTACCGGCCCGATCGTGTACATGAAAAGATCCGTGTATTCGGTTTTCGCTACCATCGTCATGATGACAGGGATAACGGCTAGTGAACCGATATAGGTCAGTATTTCTTTAAGTCGCCCGTTTTTTGATGATCCGTGTAACGGCGAAAGCCCAATAGGACCTAGACTACGTTGTGTAAATACGAAAGTGAGCAGACTGATCGTCATGACAATGGCAGCCAGTCCGAAGGCCAGGTTCCAGGAATAACTTTTTGCTATGGCCACGCAAGCATAGCCGCCCAAGAGTGCGCCGACATTTATTCCCGCATAAAAAAGCGAGAAACCGGCATCACGACGGTTGTCGTTTTCATGATAAAGTGCGCCAACCATTGTAGAAATGTTTGGCTTGAAGAATCCGGTTCCTACAATAGTGAAACTTATGCCCATGAAAAACAAATCATGCGGATTGAAAGCGAGTACACAACTGCCGACAATCATCAGTAGTCCTCCCCAGAACAACGATTTTCGGAAGCCTAGAATTTTATCGGCGAATAGTCCGCCGATGAACGTAAATGCATATACAAATGCCTGAGTAGCTCCGTACTGGAGGTTGGCATCGCCTTCGTTCATGCCCAGGCCAATTACCGTGTCGACCATGAAGACGGTAAGCATGCCGCGCATTCCGTAGAAGCAGAAACGTTCCCACATTTCTGAGAAGAAAAGATACCAAAGCTGTTTGGGATAACGACCTTTAAAATCGCGTACTTGTTCTATGGATAGGTTCATACGGAAGTATAACTTAGATGCAATGAGAATGAAAGCCAAGCCTTACTTAAAGAAGGCAATTTTTCAAGAAATAATCACTACTGCAACGTTAAACAGCACCAATGCCGTGACAGCTTTTGAATTTTTTACCACTGCCACAAGGACACGGATCGTTACGACCAACCTTTTGTTCGACGCGCACAGGCTGAATTTTTGGTGGAGCAGGTGGGCCGTTTTGCGGAGCTCCGGAGCCTTCAGGTACCTCTGATTTACTGGTGCGCAGATTACGCATGTCCGGTTTAGGTTGCGGTCGCGCTTCTCGAACCTGGTTCGGATCCTGTTGCGGAATTACACCTTTGAATAAGAAGGAAATGATTTCACGGTTCGTTGCCTCGAGCATTTTCTTGAAGAGCTCGAACGATTCGAATTTGTAAATCAGTAACGGATCCTTTTGTTCGTAAACAGCATTTTGTACCGACTGCTTCAGATCATCCATCTCCCGTAAATGCTCTTTCCAGGCATCGTCGATCATGATGGAGATAATTGACTTTTCGAATGAATTGATCAGCTCCCGGCCGTTGCTCTCGATGCATTTCTTGAGGTTGGCAACAACCTGAATGCCTTTGGTGCCGTCCGTGAATGGTACCACAATATTTTGGATAGTCGCTCCCTGATTTTCAAAAACGTTGCGGATGAAATCGCGTGTTTTATCAATAACGATTTGCGACTTGTGGCGGTAGTAGCGCTGAGCTTCGGTGAATACCTTGTCGCAAATCTGCTCCTCCTTGCCGCCCATGAATTCTTGCTCGGTCACCGGACATTCAATTGCAAGGATACGTAGGAGTTCGAGCTGAAAGCCTGCATAATCGCGGCTGTCCATATGTTGTTGCACAATGGATTCGCACGTATCGTACAGCATGTTTCCTACATCGATAGTGAGTCGTTCGCCAAATATGGCGTGACGGCGACGTGTGTAAATCACTTCCCGCTGGGCATTCATGACATCGTCGTATTCGATCAGGCGTTTACGGATGCCAAAATTGTTTTCTTCGACTTTCCGCTGCGCGCGCTCGATGGAATTGGTAATCATCGAATGCTGGATTACTTCACCTTCTTCGATACCCATGCGATCCATGAGTTTGACAATGCGGTCGGAACCGAAGAGTCGCATCAAATCGTCTTCCAGCGATACATAAAACTGCGAAGATCCCGGATCGCCTTGTCGGCCGGAACGACCACGCAGCTGGCGATCCACACGACGAGAATCGTGCTTTTCGGTGCCGATGATAGCCAGACCTCCGGACGCTTTCACACCTTCGCCCAGCTTGATGTCGGTTCCACGACCGGCCATGTTAGTCGCAATCGTCACGGTGCCGGCTTGACCGGCTTCTGCAACGATCTGAGCTTCTTTCTGGTGGAGTTTTGCGTTAAGGACGTTGTGCTTAACGCCGCGCAATTTTAACATGCGGCTTAATAATTCAGAAGTCTCGACGGAGGTAGTTCCGACGAGTACAGGCCGTTTTGCTTGTACTAAAAGTTCTACTTCTTCGATGACGGCATTGTATTTTTCCCGTTTCGTCTTGTAAACTTTGTCTTCGGAATCTTTTCGCAATATATCGCGATTGGTCGGAATTACTACCACGTCCAATTTGTAAATCGTCCAGAATTCCTGTGCTTCTGTTTCTGCAGTTCCTGTCATGCCGGCCAGTTTGTGGTACATGCGGAAATAATTCTGCAGCGTGATCGTTGCGTAGGTTTGTGTCGAAGCCTCTACTTTTACATTTTCTTTCGCCTCGATAGCCTGGTGCAAGCCATCCGAATAACGGCGACCATCCAGCACACGGCCGGTTTGTTCGTCAACGATTTTGATTTTCCCGTCGGCTACAATGTATTCGACGTCTTTTTCGTATAATGTATAAGCGCGAAGCAATTGGTTGACAGTGTGGATACGCTCGGATTTCACTGCGTAGTCGCGAAGCAGCTCGTCCTTGCGCGTCAGTTTTTCTTCTGCCGAAGAAGTGGAGCGTTCAATTTCTGCAATGACCGCACCTACATCCGGTAAGAG
>CAINVI010000061.1 GCA_903854075.1 Candidatus Pollutiaquabacter sp.
TGTTCCTCACCCGAATGGGACCTTCCGCCAAGTTCATCGTCACCGGTGATGTAACACAAATCGACCTCCCAAAGAATCAACCCTCCGGTTTGGTGCAGGCCATAAAGATATTATCCAACGTAAAAGGAATTGATTTCATTTACCTCGATGCCCAGGATGTCGTGCGCCACCGACTGGTACGTGAAATCATTGAAGCATATAACAAAGACCGCTAAGTCGAATGTCCGTTTCTCTCAACGCCGCTGCGGGTTGTATCGCGCAGACGCATTTTCAATTTCCCGGCCAGACCGGTTTTTATCGAGGTAAAGTCCGCGATGTATACTACATAGGTGACGATAAGCTCGTCATGGTGGCTACCGATCGCATCTCCGCGTTTGACGTGGTGTTACCCCGGCCTGTTCCTTTTAAGGGACAAGTACTCAACCAACTGGCTGCGCGTATGTTGAAAGCTACCGCTGATATTGTGCCAAACTGGGTAATTGATGTACCTGATCCCAATGTGACAGTTGGCTGGCGTTGCGAAGCGCAAAAAGTGGAAATGGTGATTCGAGGCTATCTTGCTGGCCATGCCTGGCGTGAATACAATGCAGGAAAGCGTTCCTTATGTGGTGTCGTTTTACCTGATGGACTGCGTGAGAATGACAAACTGCCGGAGCCCATCATTACACCAACTACCAAGGCCGCTGAAGGACACGATCAGGATATTTCAAGGGAAGAAATCCTTCGTCAAGGAATCGTTCTGGAAAATGATTATCTCCGTATGGAGGAGTATACGCGAGCGCTGTTTCAGCGCGGCACAGAAATCGCTGCAGCGCAGGAGCTGATATTGGTCGATACCAAATACGAATTTGGAAAGCACAACGATAAGATCATTATCATTGATGAAATCCATACGCCGGATTCCTCTCGCTATTTTTATAGCGATGGATATGCCGGTCGTCAAGAGCGAGGAGAACCACAAAAGCAACTTTCCAAGGAGTTCGTTCGGCAATGGCTGATCGATAATGGTTTCCAGGGAAAAGAAGGACAAGTTGTCCCGGAAATGTCTGACGCCTGGCTAACACAGATTTCAGACCGGTACATTCAACTTTATGAAAAGGTTACCGGAACGCCATTTATCCGCCGCACTTCAGAAAATAGTATCTCAGAAATTGAACAGTCTGTGTTTCAGGCACTGACTCGTTTGTCTTGAATCATTGGCGGAGTTTCGCGACCAGCGATTGAAAAGCAGGTTCCTGTTGCAGACCGGTCAGTGTTTTCTCCTGTACTAACTTTTCTGCATCATCAAATCCAAGCTGTACAGCGGTATTTAACGACGTCATGGCAACGGTAGTTTCTCCCAACTGCATCGAACGGCATGCCGACAAAAATGCCCATTCCGGATTTTTCGGATCGGCCATACGATAGATGTCAATGTAATGACCCGACTGATCTGTTTTCAACTGGTCAACGGCATTTCGTGAATAGAGGTAGGCGCCCAGCGATACAAATCCCAGTAGTCGGTCGTTAACAGTTCCTGTTGTTGAACGAAGTCTACGAATTCGATTGGACCACCATACAAGGTCTTTGCTTTGAAAGGATTCCTGTAGTTCTTTTTTGACCTGTTGCTCATAAGTGAGTTCGTCGGTGAATTGCCGTAAACGCTGATCAAATCCGACTGAATTTTTGTTCTGCATTAAGAGTTGCAGATTCGACTCGGTTGGTAAAATGCCGTCAGTACAGGCTACCAGATGCCGGAGCTTAAAATCCTTCATCACCGGATCGGTTTCTTGCTGAATGGATGCCAGGTAGGACTGCGTCAATTTCTTAATTCCTGTCGTATCACATATAGCGCCGGACTTGCATCGGTTAGTCATACACCATAAAATAGCCGGCTCGAATTCACGTGTGGTCGGCCACCGGTGATCGTTCTCAGAAACAACTAAGGAATGACGAAACGCTAGGGTATCTAGCGCAGCGGTATAGTAAAGTACTTCGGAGAAATTCATGTCCCGTAATCCGGTCATTGCCAGCGATGGTATTTCAGTGGATAGTGTCTTGGGTGGAAAAGCCGCTCCGCAATAAATTACGGATGCAATTCCGGGAGTAGAAATGGAAGCAGCCAGTGCAGCTTTTGCACCGCCGGAAAAACCGACAAGGAAAACCGAGGATGGTGCTGTTGGAAGAAGGCGATTGGCCTCCGCAATGAGGTCACCGACGATTGCTCCGGATTCCGGTAA
>CAINVI010000062.1 GCA_903854075.1 Candidatus Pollutiaquabacter sp.
CTGAGATTTCCACAAAGACCGGTATCGAAAAGACGGTAGCCCTGCAGGCAGTTGAAGCTGCCATGAAAGTGATTAAGAATACGATGGCGGATGGCGAGAATGTTTACCTCCGCGGTTTCGGTTCTTTCATCGTGAAGAAGCGTGCGCAGAAACTCGGCCGTATCATTTCCAAAAATACGACCATCGTAATTCCGGAGCATAATATTCCTGCCTTCAAGCCGGCTAAGACCTTCTCCAATAAGGTGAAGAACGCTAAGATCAAGAAGAACCAGACCTCAGAAGCGATCGATTAATCATGGCGATCAGCCGCACCCAGCTCTCTTATCTGGCAGGTGCCGTGTTATTGACAGTTGCGCTCTACTTGTCAATCGGTAATTCATCAGATACTTCAGTTGCTACTCAACAGTCTTCGGAGAATCTTTCCGCCGGATCGTTTGAAGGGCGTCTGACAATGTCCAAAGCGCGATTAAAGCGTCAGGAGACGGATCGGGTTAATGGTTTGGAGAAAAAAATAGAGCAGTCGTCCGGTGATACTGCACTGTTGGCGCAGTTAGGCCGGACATGGGATGAACTCGGCGATCCCTCAATCTCTTCACATTATTTTGAAGAGATTGCAACCACAACGCCGGGTGAAAGAGAATGGCTCAATGCAGCGTACCGCTACTTTGATGCCTTCAAAATGAGTGACGATTCAGTTTCTCGTTCAGTCATGGTTCAAAAAGCCATCGACTGTTACCAGAAGGTAATTGAATCGAATCCGCAAAACCTCGATGCAAAAACAGACCTGGGAGTTTGTTATGCGGAAGGCACAGCAAATCCGATGCAAGGAATTTCCTTGCTACGGGAAGTGGTTCAGGCCAAACCGGATCACGAGAACGCCCAGTACAACCTGGGAATCCTCTCGGTGAAATCCGGCCAGTTGGAGAAAGCGGTGGAGCGATTCACCACGGTGCAGAAGATTAATCCGGAGAATTACGAAGCCGGATATTTGTTGGGGCGCTGTTATATGCAGCTCGGAAAAAACGCCGAAGCAATAGCTGCACTGGAAAAAGTTAAAAACGGATCGAAGGATCCGCAATTAGTAGAAGAAGCGAATAAGTTAGTAAGTCAAATAAGTATTAACCAATAAACATCTCAACCCTATGCCAAGCGGTAAGAAGAGAAAAAGACATAAAATGGCGACGCATAAACGGAAAAAGCGTCTCCGTAAGAACAGACATAAAAAGAAATAAAGTGTAGATAGGCAGGAGCGCATACATGTGCTTCTGCCACATCACCTTTGCAGATTACAGCATCCTTTGGGTGCTGTTGCCGCCATTCAGTGGCTCGGACTTTTCGTGAACACCTCCTTCGCCGGCGATGCGTCTCCGGCTATTCTTCCGAAACTCTGCAGCGTCGTGTTCTCTTTTTTCTCCGGAACCGGTCATTCGGTTGCAGTGTTTGTAAAAACATTTTTAGTTGAATAAAGAACTTGTGATCAGTTCTACCTCCGGTGAAGCGAAAATCGCTTTGATGGAGGAGAATAAGCTGGTCGAACTCAACAGTGAAAAGAAGGATCAGTCTTTTCAGGTCGGCGACATCTATTTGGGTCGCGTACGAAAACTGATTCCTAGTCTTAATGCCGCTTTCGTGGATGTCGGTCACGAGAAAGATGCTTTTTTGCATTATCTCGATCTTGGGCCGCAGGTGCAGTCGTTACTCAAGCTGATTAAACTGACCACCACCGGAAAAAATCCGGACCCGATGCTCTCCAACCTAACGCTCGATGCAGATATCGACAAGGGTGGAAAAATCAATAACATACTTTCTGCTAATCAGTGGGCATTGGTGCAAGTGGCCAAGGAGCCAATCAGTACAAAGGGTCCGCGTATTACTTCCGAAATTTCACTAGCTGGTCGCTATGTGGTGTTGGTGCCTTTTACGGATGTAGTTTCCATTTCACAGAAAATTAAAAGCGCGGAGGAGCGGCAACGCCTCAAGCGACTTGCCATGTCCATTAAGCCGCGCGGATTTGGTTTGATTGTTCGTACGGTTGCCGAAGGCAAGAAAACCGCCGAGCTCGATCAGGACATTCAGGACTTGGTTTCCAAGTGGAAGTCTGCATTCGCGAATCTGGCAACCGCCAAGCCGCCGCAAAAAATTCTGGGAGAGCTCAACCGTACGTCGACGATCTTGCGCGATTTGCTGAACGCCAATTTCAATGCGATCCATGTGAACGATCAGGTGTTGTACGAGGAAATCCGTTCGTATATCCAGACGATCATGCCGGAGCAGACCGAAATCGTCAAGCTCTACAAGGGAAAGCAACCTATTTTCGAGCATTTCGGCGTCGAAAAACAAATCAAAGCCACCTTCGGAAAAACGGTAACGATGGCGAACGGCTCCTACCTGATTGTTGAACATACCGAAGCGATGCACGTTATCGATGTCAACAGCGGAGGAAGGGTCAAATCAGCCGATGGCGAAGCGACACAGGAAAGTAACGCCCTGCAGGTGAATATGGATGCGGCCAGTGAAATCGCTCGTCAGTTACGCTTGCGTGATATGGGCGGAATTATCGTGGTCGACTTCATCGATCTTCATAATCCGAACAACCGGAAGACATTGTTCGATCATCTCAAGAATGAGATGAAACGTGATCGCGCAAAGCATACCATACTTCCTCCTTCGAAATTTGGACTGGTGCAAATTACTCGCCAGCGCGTTCGTCCGGAAACCAACATCACTACCGTAGAAAAATGCCCTGCTTGCGAAGGAAGTGGTGAGATCAAAGCCAGCATTTTGCTGGTGGACGAGATGGAGAACCACTTGCGCTATTTTATGCAAGAGCAAAATGAAAAAGAACTTTTCATTCAGGTGCATCCGTACCTTGAAGCCTACCTCAACAAAGGACTGTTATGGAAATCGGTTGTTCACCAATGGAAAAAGAAGTTCAAGGCTAAAATCAAGGTTACAGCAAATACTTCTTATCACATCATGGAATACCATTTCTTCAATAAAATGGAAGAGGAGATCAAAATCTGATCTCCTTACTGTGGTGAAATCATGCCGTGCCTTTTTTGCAGCACGGCATTTTTTTTACTTTTACACGAAACAAAGATCATGAGCCTTATCAAGAAAATAGTCTTAGGCCTTGCCATTTTTCTACTGCTGGTGGCAGCCGTCGGTTTGTTGTTTTTTTCGGGACATATTGAAATCCGTCGTTCGGTGACCATCAATCGTCCTGTTGCCGATGTGTTTGATTATTTGAATAACCTGAAAAATTATAATCAATGGTCGCCGTGGTACCAATTGGATACGACTGCAGCCTATACTTTTTCCGGTCCGTCATCCGGAACCGGTGCTACTATGTCTTGGGAAAGCAAAAATGAGCAGGTCGGAAATGGTTCTCTGACCTATACGGATGTTGTTTTACAGCAATCGATTAAGCACGACCTCAATTTCATGGAAAACGGTGTTGCCAAAGGTGAATACTTGCTTTCGCCGGATGGCAATGGTACGCAAGTAACATGGGTTTTTTCTTTTGAAGCCGGAGCGAATCCCTTGTTGCGTATTATGGGTTCATTGATGAAAGATGTAGTGGGAGAGGATTTTGAGAAAGGCCTTGCCCGCATGCAGTCCATTCTGGATACGGCTCCGGCATTGAATTCCGGAGATAGCTCGATAGCGCCGATTGATACGATGACACTCCACTGATTCGAGTTGTTCTGACGTCTAATTTCCCTTACAGTATTTCTGCCAATGTCGACCAAGCTCCAACTTCCGCTGACGCCCGAAAAGGCGCTTCCCAAGGCACAGCGTTATTGTGCTTTTCAGGAGCGGAGCCAGCAGGAGGTGCGTGACAAACTTTACAGCTGGGGTTTGCATCGTAATCAGGTCGAAACGATTATTTCTGAATTGATCGGGGATGGTTTTCTCAAAGAAGAGCGATTTGCAGAAGCATTCGTAGGAGGTAAATTCCGGATCAAGAAATGGGGGAAAGTCAAAATCAAGCAGGCGCTTAAAGCCAAGCAAGTTTCAGAGCCACTAATCCGGAAGGCGCTGGCTGCGATAAGTGATGCCGACTACCGGAAAATGCTCGAGAAAGTCATTGCTGATAAAGCCGCCAAGACTAGCGAAAAAGATCCGTTCAAATGGAAGCAACAACTGGCCCGCTACGCTATTTCCCGTGGATTTGAATCCGACTTGGTCTGGGAAATTATCGGAGGGCGCGACTAGCCTATAGCGTTCTGCTTTTCAACATAAGTGCGTTTTTAAGGATGAAAATTTCCCGCTAACTACCGTGGAAAGCGATCTTAGCACGGTGTTTTCCCTATCTTTGTAGCACTATGACAAACGAACAATTGAAAGAACTTAAGGGGCGCTCCGATGTGCTAAGGGGGCATCTTTGACATCGATGGTAAACTAGCGGCCATCGCTCACGAAGAAGAGCAATCCCATGCTGCCGGTTTTTGGGAAGATCCCAAGGCGGCGGAAAAGTTACTGAAAGGAATACGCCAGAAAAAGAACTGGACAGAGGCGTTTGCTAAAGTCGACAGTTCTATTGAGGATCTCGCGGTATTGTTTGAATTTTACAAAGCTGGTGAAGTCGACGAAACAGAAGTCGATACACAGTATAAACAGTCGCTGGAGTTACTCGAAGACCTCGAATTCAAGAACATGTTGAGTTCAGAGGAAGATCATCTTTCGGCCATCATCAATATCAACTCCGGCGCCGGCGGTACCGAAAGTCAGGACTGGGCCTCTATGCTGATGCGCATGTACCTCATGTGGGCGGAAAAGCACGGCTATAAAGTGACGGAGTTGGATTTGTCGGAAGGCGATACGGCCGGCATCAAATCCTGTTCCTTGCAGATTGACGGCGATTACGCTTACGGATATTTAAAAGGCGAAAGCGGTGTGCATCGTCTGGTGCGAATTTCTCCGTACGATTCCAACGCGCGACGACATACTTCTTTTGCTTCCGTCTTCGCATATCCGGTTGTCGATGATACGATCAATATCGAAATCAAAGACGCCGACATCGAGATTCAGACGTCTCGCTCCGGTGGAGCCGGCGGACAGAATGTCAACAAGGTGGAAACAAAAGTGCAGATTACGCACCTTCCAACCGGTATTGTAGTTGTTTGTCAGGTGGAGCGTTCCCAAGGAGGTAATCGCGAACGCGCGATGACGATGCTGAAATCTCAGCTCTATGAATTAGAGATGCGAAAACAGAACGAGGCGAAAGCTGCCGCAGAGGCCACCAAGAAAAAAATCGAGTGGGGCTCTCAGATCCGTAACTACGTCTTACATCCGTATAAGTTGGTGAAAGATCTCCGAACCGATATCGAAACTTCTGATACGCAGGCGGTACTCGACGGAGACATCGATCAATTCATCAAAGGCTTTTTGATGGAGATGAGTAAAAATTAAACAGCCGACCTACGGTTGACGGATTAAATAGAACACACTGTAACATTCACTACCATGCAGTTCCGCAAAGAAAAAGACACAATGGGAATCGTTGAGGTTCCTGCGCATGTCTATTGGGGTGCGCAAACCCAGCGTTCCATCGAAAATTTCAAAATCGCTCAGGATATCAATAAGATGCCGCGCGAAATTGTTCAAGCGTTCGCTTACCTTAAGAAAGCGGCTGCCTTAGCCAATTTTGATGCCGGCGTACTTTCAAAAGAAAAATGCGACAGCATCGGACAAGTGTGCGATGAGATTCTGGAGGGAAAACTGGACGATCAGTTTCCGCTCGTCGTATGGCAGACGGGTTCGGGAACGCAGTCGAATATGAACGTGAACGAGGTCGTTGCGTATCGTGCTCATGTAATCGCCGGTGGTCAATTGACCGACGAGAAGAAATCTGTTCATCCGAATGATGATGTAAACAAGTCGCAATCTTCTAACGATACGTTTCCTACGGCGATGCATATTGCGGCCTATCGTATGCTCATTCACGTCACTGTGCCGGGAATTAAGAAGTTGCGTGATACGCTGGCGAAGAAATCGTTGGAATATATGCACATTGTAAAAATCGGACGTACGCACTTAATGGATGCTACGCCGCTTACGCTGGGCCAGGAATTATCCGGTTACGTATCGCAGCTTGATCATGGTTTGCGTGCTATCGAGCATACATTGCCGCACCTTGCAGAGTTGGCCTTGGGCGGAACAGCTGTTGGTACCGGTATCAATACGCCGAAAGGATACGATGTTAATGTGGCTAAACATATTGCTCAGCTGACAGGTTTGCCTTTCCGCACGGCGGAGAATAAGTTTGAAGCGCTGGCCGCGCACGATGCTATCGTAGAAGCACATGGCGCGCTGAAGACCGTCGCCTGTTCTCTCATGAAAATCGCCAATGATATCCGTTTGCTGGCCTCCGGTCCGCGTTGTGGCATCGGTGAACTTCATATTCCGGATAATGAGCCAGGATCTTCCATCATGCCGGGTAAAGTCAATCCAACACAGTGCGAAGCCATGACAATGGTTGCTGCGCAGGTACTCGGAAATGATGTTGCCATCAATATTGGCGGTGCTACAGGTCATTTCGAACTGAACGTCTTTAAGCCGGTCATCATTTACAATTTCCTGCATTCGGCACGACTCATCGGCGATGTGTGTATTTCGTTCAACGATAAATGCGCTGAAGGAATCGAGCCGCTGCGCGATAACATCGAAAAGAACCTGATGGGATCATTGATGCTGGTGACCTCGCTGAATACCAGAATCGGCTATTATAAAGCGGCCGAAATCGCGCAGACGGCGCACAAGCAAGGACTCACCTTGAAAGAAGCGGCCATTCAGCTGGGACATCTCACGGCAGAGCAATTCGATGAATGGGTGATTCCTTCAGAGATGGTCGGAGAGATCAAGTAGTAAATTCCATCCATACTATAAACTAAAAAAGCGGAACCCGACAGTTCCGCTTTTTTTGTGATGTAGAAATTAGTTGCCGCAATACTGCCGCCGGTTTATACGTAACGATCGCCTTTTTTGATTTTCACGTCGTTGACAAGATTTCTGACTTGTTGTTCATCGTCTTTCGGACAAATCAGCAGGACGTTATCGGAATAAACGACGATATAATTTTCTAATCCCTGAATAACAGCTAGTTTGTCATTGGGAAGGTTGACAATGCAATTGGTGGTTTTGTCGAGCATGATATTTTGACCGGCGGTAGCATTGCCGGCATCATCGTGTGGAAGTTCTTCGTAAAGCGACTTCCAGGTGCCCAAATCACTCCAACCGAATTCAGCGCTGAGTACATAGACGTTTTTCGCTTTCTCCATGATACCGTAGTCGATGGAGATGTTGGTACACTTCTCGTACGCTTTCTTGATGAAATCGGCTTCTTCCGGAGTGTTATACACGTTCTTTCCGTTTTCAAACAGCAAGTACATATCCGGAAGATGTTCGTTAAAAGCCTTCATAATACTGTCTGCTTTCCACAGAAAAATACCCGCGTTCCAGAGAAACTCGCCGCTCTTCAGGAAGAATTTCGCCATGTCGAGGTTCGGCTTTTCGGTGAATGTTTTTACGCGAGAGATCTTGAAGTCTTCTTTTTTATCGTCTTCCTGAAACTGTATATATCCGTAGCCAGTGTCCGGACGGCTGGGCTGAATCCCAATCGTGAGCAAGTGATTGCCGGTTGCTGTGAAAGCGAGTCCTTTGGTTACCGCTTCGCGGAACCGTTGTTCGTCTTTAATAACGTGATCCGAAGGAGCAACAATCAAGTTGGCTTCCGGATTGATGGAATGTATTTTAGAAGCTGCGTAGGCTACACAAGGAGCTGTATTCCTGCGCAACGGTTCCGCCAATACCTGGTTCCGGTGAAGGTCCGGCAGCTGAGTATAGACGTGTTCTAGATAGCTTTCGTTGGTGACGATGTAAATATTTTCCTTTGGACAAACTTCCAGGAATCGTTCGTAGGTCTGCTGGATAAGTGTTTTGCCGCTACCGAGAATATCAAGAAACTGTTTCGGAAAATTGTTACGACTCATCGGCCAGAATCGACTTCCGATTCCTCCGGCCATAATTACGCAATAGTTATTCTTCATTCGATATTCGTTGATGAAAAATGGGGTTGAAAGGAGTGGATCAGTCTATCAGGGATGATAAAACGCTGTCCAGTTTTTTAAACACATCGTCGATTTCATGCTTGTTGCACGTGCCAACGGATAAGCGGTACCAGGTTGATTCGTCACTTGCTCCGAAGGCAGAGAAAGGTACGATAGCCAACTTGGCGTTGTCGAGTATAAATTGTGTAACCGATTTCTGATCGTGAAGTACAGTTCCGTCCGCTATTTTCTTTCCGACCAGGTCCAGTTGAACGGTAAGGTAGATAGCGGCTTGCGGAGCAATAGCGGATACGCGGTAACCTTTGTTTTTTAGTTCGGTGAAACCGCGATAGAATTTTTCCAGTCGCTCTTCGATCTCCAGTTTGAAGTTGTGAAGAAAGCGGTCGACAGCTGAAGAATTTTGCAGGTATTCGGCGGTAGCGATCTGTTCAGCTTTTGGTGCCCAGGCGCCAACGTGTGAAAGAATCGCTTTCATCTTATCGATGATGCGTTGCGGTCCAAAAGCCCAGCCGACGCGGATACCGGTCGCAGCTAATGACTTGGAAACACCGTCAACAAATATGGTATAGTCGCGCAGTTCAGGACGAAGACCGACCGGATCAAAATGCTGTGATGCGCCGAAGGTAAGGACCCAATAAATCTGATCGAACATCAGGTACAACGGTTTGCGGTCGGGACCGCGGCGGTTGTTCTCTTCGATGACCAGGTCACAAATGGATTCCAGCTGTGCTTTGCTGAAAACAGTTCCGGTAGGATTCAGGGGTGAACACAATGCCAGGAGTGTAGCCTCTGCGAGGTGCGGACGAAGTTCATCAGCCGTAGGCATGAAGTTGTTCTCCATTTTCGTTTCGACGAAAATTGGCGTTGCCTGCGAAAGGTGGCAATAGTGATTATTGTTCCAGGAAGGAACAGGGAATACTACGGTATCGCCTTTATCAAGTAGTGTGAGATAGGTGGCGTATATCAACGGACGCGCACCACCGGAAATGAGAATCTCCTCGGGAGAGTAGGTGAGTGATTGTCGTTGTTGCAGAAATTGAGCCACGGACTTTCGCAACTCCGGCATTCCGTTGGCAGCAGGGTAATTGGTGTGATGTTTACCATAGGCCTGAATGATGGCATCGTTCAGCTCTGCAGGAATAGGAAAAATCTTCGGGTCAAAGTCTCCAATGGTGTAGTTGAAGATACGTTCGCCGTTACGAATCTTTTCGTTGATTTCTGCCGCCAGTTTGATAATCTCTGATCCAATCAGGTTTTCGGCCATTTCGGAAACAGGAAGTCGGTTGCTCATTTTCGTTCGTTTTTCAGCCGTAACGGCGGTGCCTAAAAGCCGTGCAAAGTTAATTTAAAAAGCGCTTCCTGTAACGGCGCGGAGTAGTGTAAATAGTTGGAAAATAGAGCGAAAAAAGGCGTTTTTGGACCTAAAATTAAGCGTTCTTACGTGGTCGATTCGTCGTCCAGTAATACCACCTCGGCTATCGCGCTGACCAGGTAATCGCGCCCGGAAGCCAATTCCGTACAACGGTATCGTGTTCTGTTTTTGAGTCCTTTGCTAAATGATAAACGGCTCTTTTCGCCGTGTAACCGAAAGTGCGTACCGTGCGGTAATTCATCGAGATGATAAACACGTATGGCCGAAGGCGGGTCGTACACTTTGAGTGCTTTGATCAGCAGCGGATCATGACAGCTGGATGATGGCGGATCGCTTAGGTGACGATGTAGCGCCAATTCGAGGTCATAGGGAAAAAATCGCATGGACAAAAAGTGTCCCATCAGTACTTTGAATTCCTGTTTCCATTCCCGACCGTGAGGATCATGATATGCACCGTATTTGATGTAGCTGTGCAGGTGTGCTACCTCGTGAGTAAAGGTGATAAGAAAAGCGTAGGGATTCAGATCGTGGTTCACCGTGATACGATGACCTTTTCCTTGCTGAAGCGGACGATAATCGCCCAGTTTCGTAGTGCGAACTCCAGTGATTTTCAAATGAATATTTCTGGATACGATCCATCGCGTGCAGACAGCTACTGCTTCTTGCGGAATGTATTTTGAAAGAATTTCTTCGATGGTCGCAGACATAGTCCGGGGTCACACTAACGGAGAAACAAGATACGAAGTGAAAATGATTCCTGAACGGAAGCTGCTTCAGTCGGTTAGGGCTTGAGCAACTGAAAAACGATAAGACTGGAGATGTAGGCCAATCCGCTCATATAGACGAGCTGTATGATAGCGTATTTCATTTTTTTAGTTTCCCGATAAACAGTAGCCAGTGTGCTCATGCATTGCATGGCGAAGGCGTAGAAAAGTAATAAGGATAGTCCGACGGCCAAGGTGTAACGAGGTCCTCCGGTTTCCGGATTTACTTCCGCCTGCAGCTTTTCCTTGAGCGTACGTTGTGCGGCGTGCTCGTCGCCAACACTGTAAATAGTAGACATTGTTCCAACAAATACTTCTCGTGCAGCGAAAGAGGTGATCAGCGCGATGCCGATTTTCCAATCGTAGCCAAGCGGACGGATGGCGGGTTCGATGACTTTTCCCAGCATTCCTGCGTAAGAGTTTTCGAGTTTCTCCGCTTGTAGTTTCTGTTGCACTTCGTCCGGTGCGAATTGTGCGGTGTATTGTGGGTTGCTGTATTTCCGATCAATGTTTTCGAACGTATCGCCGGGTGCAAACGAAGAGAGTACCCACAGAATGATGGAAATAGCTAAAATTATTTTACCGGCATCGAAGAGGAAAATCCGGATCTTTTCGAGGATGTGAAGGAAGATGGTCTTCCAGCGCGGCAAACGGTACAGCGGCAATTCCATCACATAAAAACTACGTTCGTTTGATTTCAGAAAGTATTTCATCACCCACGCAGCCAGCAAGGCTGCTCCGAAACCGATCAGGTACAATACCATCATGGCAAATCCCTGCATCGAAATGCCGAGGAATCGATCGCCGGGAATGACTAATGCGACCAATAAGGTGTAGACCGGTAATCGAGCGGAACAACTCATCAGCGGCGTTACCATCAACGTGATCAGTCGTTCTTTTCGGTTTCGAATCGTTCGTGTGGAAAGCAACGCCGGCACTGCGCAGGCTACACCACTCATCAACGGAATTAGTGATTTTCCGTTAAGGCCAAATCCTCGCATCAAACGATCCATCAGAAAACTTACGCGCGCCATATAGCCGGTGTCTTCCAAAATTGCGATGAAAAAGAAAAGTAAAGCGATCTGAGGAATGAATACAACGATACCGTTGATGCCAGCTAAAACACCACCGACGATCAGATCGTTAAGGATGCCCGGCGGCAAACCCGCCTGCACTTTTTCATTGATCCAGTTGAATCCATTGTCTATTAATTCCATTGGATAGCTGGCCCAGGTGAAAATCGACTGGAAGATGATGAAGAGTACCGATAAGAAGATGAAATACCCCCAGAAACGATGGGTCAGCACTGAATCAATCTTGTAGGAATACGAATGTTGAATCGGTTCTTGCTTTTCCTGAACGGCGTCTTTAAGGAATTGTGAAATGAGTGTATACCGCTGCAGTGTTTCCTTTGCCTGTAGTTGCGGAGCGTTGAATTCGTACCGCTCATTGGTAGCAGTGATTTGTGCACGTTGGTCATCCGTCAGTTCGAACGAATCGATGACATTCAGATTGTTGGCAACTAGAAATGCATTGTAGTCGCTGTTGACGTGCAGTGTCTTGCGAATGTTGTCAACTACTTCCGGAGCAAGACTTCGTACATCCAGTTGTTGTCCGGTTGTTTTTCCGGGCAGTGAAGCGATGACGGCCTTGAGCTGGTCGAAACCTTCGTTCTTTCGGGCATTCATCGGGACGATTCGTACGCCCATGTATTCCTCCAGCTTCGCGAAATCAATCTCCGTCTGCTTGTAGCGCACGAGATCCATCATGTTGATGACCAGCACGACAGGAATATTGAGATCCCGTACTTGCGAACAAAGAAAGAGGTTGCGTTTGAGGTTGGTGCCATCAGCTATCACAATCGTGACATCAGGATGAAGCGGATGGTCCGGATTACAGAGGAGTCGAAACGGTAGTTCTTCTTCGGGTGATTTCGGATAAAGGGAGTATGTCCCCGGTAAATCGATGACTTCTGCCTGCAGATCGTTGCCGGCAGTGTCTTTCAGTTTCAATTTACCCGCCATTTGCTCCACGGTTACACCAGGAAAATTGGCAACCTTTTGTTGGAGCCCCGTTAGTTCATTGAATACGGTCGACTTCCCTGAGTTGGGATTTCCGATCAATGCTATCTTGATATGGCGAGTCACAGGGAATAGGTTTCAGCGATGTGAAGTCAAGAAGTACGAACACGGATTGCACTGGCTTCGTCCTTGCGTAAGCTCAGCATATAACCGGAAACCGCAATAGCGATAGGGTCGCCTAACGGCGCAATACGAATGACTTCCACCGTTTCTCCGGGAATACAGCCCATCTCCAACAGTTTGAGCGATATTTCAAAGTCGGTAAAGTTGTCGATAAGGCCTTTTTGGCCTTTTTTCAACTCAGAAAGTACTTTTACCGGCTGCGACACGTTATTTAGAATGATTTTAAAGAAGCTTCAAAAGTAAGCCAAATTTTGCAGGAAAGCGGTGCGTTTACTCAGCTTTTGGAAATATTAAGTAACTGAAAATCAGGCTTTACTATAAAAATTGATGTTTCAGCGCAACTTGCTTGGTTGATAGTAAACTATCCGTTCCGTTTGACCGAATTCGGGTGCTTGTGCTGGCCAAATTTCGGGCAATCACACTTCTTTTTGAAGACGAAACAGCTGCTCAGTGAAAACATCACGAGCAGCAGCAGTGAAAATCGTGTGATGAAATTTTTCATTTACCACAAGATACGCAATGTTGCGCTGTTGAGAAGCTCTTTACAAATGGAATTCACGGGTTGCGCCTAAATACTAATTTTACAGGCAAGCTATGAATTGGTTATTTCATCTAGGAAGATATTGGATCTTCATCAAGGATTTGATGACGCGTCCGGAGAAGTTCTCCAATTACTGGAAGCAGTTCGTTCGTGAGCTCGATAATTTCGGATATGGTTCTTTGGGAATCGTGGCGCTCGTTTCTGTTTTTATGGGAGCCGTTATCACGATCCAAACGGTCTACAACCTGGTCAATCCGCTTATTCCGATGTCGGCGGTGGGAATTGTAGCTCGCGATTCCATCATTCTTGAATTTTCACCGACGATGATCAGTCTGGTACTGGCCGGAAAAATCGGTTCTAGTATTGCGTCTGAAATTGGAACCATGCGCGTCACCGAACAGATTGATGCGCTTGAAATCATGGGTATTAATTCTGCTGCCTATCTGGTATTACCCAAAGTGATTGCAGCAATTTTTATTTTCCCTTTTGTAGTGGCGATCTCCATGTTTCTTGGCATTGCCGGCGGATGGATTGCGGGAACTGGCGCTGGAGTAATCACCTCCGTCGATTACATATCCGGTATTCAGAATAATTTCATCCCGTACAACGTCACCTTTGCTATGATAAAATCAGTGACGTTCGCCTACATCATTACCACCGTATCTTCCTACCACGGTTATCATACCGGCGGCGGTGCGCTGGAGGTAGGTCAATCCAGTACCGACGCGGTGGTGTATAGCAGCATTCTTATCCTTGTCGCGGATTATATCCTGACACAACTCATCCTGATATGATCGAACTGCGGCATATTTCAAAGAGCTTCGACAGTCGTACAATCCTGAGTGATGTGTCTACGCGCTTCGAGAAAGGCAACATCAACCTGGTCATTGGTGGTTCCGGTTCCGGTAA
>CAINVI010000063.1 GCA_903854075.1 Candidatus Pollutiaquabacter sp.
TCAAAGATCTCCAATCGGCCGCTCTCATAGTATTGACGGACGGTTCGGTTGACCATATGCACCACGAACGAGAGATCTTCTGCCCAGAAAATGTTCTCTTCCTCAATGTGATGCAACATCACTTCCGACTGCTCGACATATTTCTTGACAATCTCCTGAAGATAGAGCTTCTCGTCTACCGTTTCACTGGTTAAGAACGTACGGAATTCCGGTGAACGCTTCATCTCGAAAAACAACTTGCGCACCAATTCATGGTCCTTCTGCCAGGTTGTCTTCCAACGTTTGCGATCGGATAAGAAAACGGAGTTTTCAGAAAGTACTTTAACAAATGAGAACTGATACAAGCGGAGGCGTGCTTTCAATTCATCCTGATCCGGAAAATATTTGTTTTGCAGTTCATCCACATCAGCCTTATCAGCTTCGGCAAGTTCAAGAATGAACTGCAGCAGATAAATATAAAGCTCGTGTACTTTTTCAACGCTGCGAAAAAGCTCACGTTCAGCAACGGCAAGATCTTTCTTATCCGATTGAAAATAGGCGTACAGTGCCTGAAGCACTTTTACCCGGAGTTGCCTTCTGCTGAGCATAGGACTGGATTTCTGAAGATAAGAAGAACGAGTGAACTATGAATTGAAAGGAAATGCGGCGATGCGGTTATTGACGCGCAGCAAGAATTCGCTCTTCAGCGATCATTTTGGCTGCGGCAATGGTCGTAATGTCTTCCTTCTTCGCCTTACGAAGAATTTCTAACGTCGTGTCGTAGATCTTACGCGCCTGCTCCATCGCTACTTCACGGTTGTAACCGTGTAGCTCGGAATAAACGTTGATCAGTCCCCCGGCATTGATCAGGAAATCAGGCGCCCATAAGATGCCCTTTTCCTTCAACTGCTGACCGTGTTGCACTTCCTCTGCCAACTGATTGTTGGCAGCACCGGCAACCACAGAGCAGCCAAGACGGTTGATATTCTCCGTATTCAAGGTTGCGCCCAATGCACACGGAGCATAAATATCGATTTCCTGGTCGTACACGTTTTCTGCAGCAATAGACGTAGCTCCGTATTGCTTGACCATGGCATCTACACTTTCTTTGTTAATGTCGGAAACCAGTACGATAGCGCCTTCTTCCGTCAGCATACGAACAAGATTTTGACCGACGTGTCCAACACCTTGTACCATGACTTTCTTACCCTTTACGCTGTCGCTTCCCCAGAATTCCAGGGCGGATGCCTTCATACCCATAAAAACACCGAAAGCCGTAACGGGAGAAGGATCTCCTCCGCCGCCCATGCTTTCCGGTAAACCGGTTACATGCTTGGTTGATTCACGAACACTGACCATGTCGGAAGTTGAAGTACCGACATCCTCAGCAGTGATATAGCGGCCTCCAAGCGACTCCACAAATTGACCGTATTTACGGAACAACTGCGGTGATTTTTGTGTTTTAGCATCACCGATGATAACGGCCTTGCCGCCACCCAGTTTCAATCCGCTGATGGCAGCCTTGTACGTCATTCCACGGGAAAGTCGCAATACGTCATTGATAGCTTCACTTTCGGTAGCATAATTCCACATGCGGGTTCCGCCTAACGCAGGACCAAGGGTTGTATCATGAATGGCAATTATCGCCTTTAATCCAGTAACTTTATCATAACAGAAAACCACCTGTTCATGTCCGGCAAAAGAAGGATGACTCATTACGCCCTCAATCCCGGTCTTGGTTTCCTTAATGTCTTTGATTTCTAACATACAAATCCGTGTTAATTACCTTTGCACCGTTAAACGTTCGGGCGGCGCAAATGTAGGCTTATTTTTTGAGGCGACCAACACCCGTTTTAACAACTGAAAATGAAAGCATTAGCCCGATTAAACAAGTACTTTTTCCGGTACCGCGGACACCTTGTTCTTGGGATCCTCTTTGTGGTGTTACAGAACTTCGGCGCCATCTATCCGGCGCAGGTCGTTCGGGAATCCCTGGACCAAGTAATCAATCACCTCAAAAACAATCCTTTAAGCGGCTCATCGGACTACATTACAGCGCTTGTTTTTCGCTTTTTCCTGCTGATTATCGGAGTCGCTTTTTTACGCGGATTATTGATGTTTTTAATGCGTCAGACGATTATTGTCATGTCACGACGTATTGAATACGACATGAAAAACGAAATCTACGAACAGTATCAGCGTCTCAGTCTTTCTTTCTACCGGAGGAACAATACCGGCGATATGATGAACCGCATTTCGGAAGATGTAGGCCGCGTGCGCTCCTATTTCGGTCCCGCAGTGATGTATTCCATCAACCTGGTTGTGTTGTTCATCCTGATTACAGTAAGCATGTTTAACGTAAATCCGACGCTGACACTTTATGTACTGGCACCCTTACCGCTGCTTTCCATTTCGATTTATTACGTGAGTGAAATCATGAATCGCAAAAGCGAACAAGTACAGGAACAACAAAGTCGACTGAGTACATTCGTGCAGGAAGCTTTCAGCGGTATTCGGATTCTTAAATCCTTTTCAAAAGAAGAAGCCTTTACCAAGGAGTTTGCCGATGAAAGTCAGGATTACCTGAAAAAGAACATGTCGCTGGTACGTGTAAATGCTTTATTCTATCCACTCATGTTATTGCTAGTCGGCATCAGCACCGTTCTGGTAGTGTATATCGGCGGCAAAGAAGTACTGGCAGGAAGAGCCACTACCGGAAACATTGCCGAATTTATTTTATATGTGAACATGCTGACCTGGCCGGTTGCTTCCTTGGGCTGGGTAACGGCGATCATTCAGCGTGCTGCAGCATCGCAGCAACGCATCAACGAATTTCTGGAACTCGCACCGGAAATTTATTCGGAAGCGACTACCGAAATAGGCTTTTCAGGAACGATAGAATTCCGCAACGTGAGTTTTGTCTACCCCGACAGTGGCATAAAAGCCCTGGACGAAGTCAGCTTCCAGCTTCCGGCCGGAAGCTCATTAGCTATTATCGGAAGAACAGGCTCCGGCAAATCAACCGTCGCACAATTGCTGCTGCGCATGTACGATGTTACCTCCGGAGAAATCCTCATCGATGGTCATCCGATTCGGAACATTCCACTATCGCAGCTCCGCGAGAAAATAGGCTATGTTCCGCAGGATGTTTTTCTTTTTAGCGATAGCATCGCCAACAATATCGCCTTCGGATTGCACGACACTATCACGGAATCGGTGCGTGAGCAAAAAATACTGGAAGCCGCAACCGCTGCGGTGATTGCCGAAAACATTCGTGAATTCCCGGCAGGTTTTGAAACGATGCTTGGAGAGCGAGGCATCACGTTATCCGGCGGACAAAAACAACGTGTTTCAATTGCTCGAGCACTGATTCGAAATCCAAAGGTGTTGATCTTTGATGATTGTTTAAGTGCTGTTGACACTGCTACTGAAGAGCAAATTCTCAGTAACCTTAAGTCAGCGACCAGCAGCGTAACCTCCATCATGATCAGTCACCGTGTATCCGGTATCAAGCAAGCGGCTCAGATCCTCTTACTAGATCACGGTAAAATCATCGAACAAGGCAGTCATCTTTCATTGCTGAAGCAGAAAGGCGCTTATTATGCGCTGTACGAGAAACAATTATTGGAAAAAGCGGAATCATCCGCATCCTGATAAAACGTTAGAACGGATTATCATCCGGAAGATCGTTCATCCGTGAGCTAACAATGATTCGGTTGCTCTGGTAATCCGTGATACTTCCACCCAACGATTCACCCGGCATTTCGGAAAAGTCAAGGTCTGTAAACTTCGCCAAATGATCGATGAACTTCAGCTTCACGGTTTCCAACGCTCCATTACGGTGCTTGGCGATGATGACTTCCGCTAAACCTTTGGTTGGATTGTTATCCTCATCGAATTCCATACCGTAATATTCCGGACGGTAGATGAACATCACCATATCGGCATCCTGTTCGATAGCACCGGATTCGCGAAGGTCACTCAATTGCGGCCGCTTAGATCCGCCGCGGGTTTCTACCTGACGACTCAACTGAGAAAGTGCGATAATAGGAACATTCAACTCTTTCGCTACAGCTTTCAGCGAGCGGGAGATGGTACTGATTTCCTGTTCACGGTTTCCGCTTTTATTATCTACGTCTGCACGCATCAACTGAAGGTAATCGACGATCACCATTTGAATATCGTGCATCGCTTTGAGTCGGCGGCAGCGTGAGCGGAATTCAAAGACAGAAAGAGACGGCGTATCGTCGATATACAAGGGGGCCTGCGACAGTTTGCCGGTCTGAGAAACCAACTTCTGCCACTCGGTTTCATCCAGCGTTCCCTTACGTAATTTCTCGGAAGGAATACCGGTCTCGGAGGAAACCATACGTTTCACCAGCTGATCGGCCGACATTTCCAGCGAAAACAAGGCAATCGGCTTGTTGAAACCAATGGTGGCATTGCGTGCCAGCGAAAGAACGAATGCGGTCTTACCCATACCCGGACGAGCGGCCAGAATAACCAGATCGGATTTCTGCCAGCCGGAGGTGATACGATCCAACGCAGTAAATCCACTCTCCACACCGGTAACACCGGTTCCGTGAAGGCGCGCAGCTTCTACTTGTTTGGTGACCGTACTTACCATATCGCGCATATCCTGAAAGTTCCGACGGATATTACCTTGTGCGATATCGAACAAGTTTTTTTCTGCACGATCGAGCAGATGGAACACATCGCTGGTTTCTTCATACGCATCACGGATGGTCTCCGAAGAAATGCGGATCAATTCCCGCTGAATATGTTTCTGCAGAATGATCCTCGCGTGAAACTCGATATTGGCCGCCGAAGCGACGCGGTTGGTGAGCTGGGTGATAAAAAACGGACCACCGACTAATTCTAGTTCACCGGCTTTGCGGAGGTCGTTGGTGACGGTAAGGATGTCAATCGGCTGGGAGGCCTCAAACAGGCGACGGATGGCGCGGTAAATTAGCTGGTGTGCATCCTTATAAAACGATTCCGGATGAAGGATGTCGATGACGGAAGTAAGTGCATCTTTCTCGAGCATCAACGCACCCAACACCGCTTCTTCCAAATCCAGCGCCTGAGGAGGAAGTTTCCCCATTTGCTGCGACTGAAAAACAGAGGCTGCCGTTAGACCGCCAGTCCGTTTGCGCGTTGCCGCATCCGTACGTTTATTGAAATCGCCCTGTTCCATCTCACTCAAATATAACCTGTTTTACCTTTTCCGCAAGTCCTGAAGCGGTTCAAAAGGGGATCGAAAGTACAGAAAAGGCGGGCATGGACAAAGGGTTGTTCACAACTTGAAACCGAAGGTATTCGGAATCCGTTGACCATGAGGGACTAAGAGAATTTGAATGAATTCAGATTGGAAAGAGTGTTGCTATAAAGCCGGTAAATGAATTTAGTAAGAATTTCATTAGTATCTAATTTTCAATTATTTATATAATTTACATGAACCCATTTTCAAGCGATAGCTACACCGGTTAAAACGTATTTTTTTCTGCATTAAAAGTCATTTTGAGTACCTTGCAGGCCCAAGCTAATCGTATGAACTTCCTAGAATTTGAAAAACCGGTAGCCGACCTGATCGACCAGATCGAAAAGCAAAAGCAGATCGGTGAAAAAACGAAAGTGGACGTAACGGTTGCCGTTCGCCAGCTGGAAATCCGTTTGGAAGAAACACGCCGGAACCTCTACTCCAACCTTACGCCGTGGCA
>CAINVI010000064.1 GCA_903854075.1 Candidatus Pollutiaquabacter sp.
AAATGTACTTCCTGGTTATGTATGGATTTTCCCACTACCAAATGGAGGCGCTAATGTTGGCGTAGGTATGTTGAGCAGTGTAATTTCCAAGAAAAAAATAGATCTAAAGAAAATACTGCACGAAGTACTGCACACACATCCTGTATTAAAGGAGCGCTTTAAATCGGCACAACCTACTGACCGTGTCCGCGGCTGGGGATTACCGTTGGGATCAAAAAAAAGGAAGATCAGTGGCGACAACTACCTGCTTACCGGTGATGCGGCAGCGCTTATCGACCCATTCACAGGCGAAGGTATTGGGAACGCTATGGAAAGTGGCCGAATAGCCGCCAACGTTATATCAGCTGCACTGCAAACAAATCGATTTGATGCTGATTTTTTATCGCAGTACGACCTAGCTGTTTACGATAAAATCTGGGACGAACTGAAACTCAGTCACACGATGCAAAAACTTACTCGATACGACTGGCTCTTTAATTTCGTAGTCAATAAGGCAGCACGTAATCCATTGCTACAAGAAACTATTACGGGCATGTTCGAAAATCTGGAACTACGTTCGAGACTTAAGCGACCGGGCTTCTATTTTCAGTTGCTGTTCCGATAAACGAAATTCACCCTATACTGCGTTTCGACCTAGTCGGAAAATTACTTCCCTTGCTCCTTTTCCCAGGCTTTATTCAGCCCCTTCAACACACCCTCAGTAATGTCCAGACTGTCATTGGCATAAAGAATGCCACCGCCTCGCTGATAGCCGAGTACATAGTGGATTGATTTATCCTTGTTATAGGCTTTCAGGAATGCAGTAAGTCGATAAAACAGACTATCGGAATATTGCGCCTGCTCTTCATCAAGCTGCGTGAGTAAGCGATCCTTCTGATCTACCAGTTGTTGTTGACGCTGCATCAAAGACTCCTCGGTTTGCTGACGCTGAGCATCCGTCATGCCGGGAGCATTACGCTGATAATTTTCCACGTCTGCCTCTAATTTTTGACCGGCCGCTTTCAATTCCATACGAATACGTTCCTGCTTTTTCTCCAAGGCAACTTTTTTGGCCTTATAATATTCATAGTTATCCAGGAGGGAATCCGAGTTAAGAAAATAAATGCCTCCCGGCGATACAGCAACGCTTTTGGAGATCACCGGCAGATCCGATGCATCGTCACTTCCGGCGGAGAATTGCAAATAATAGAGATAGCCGACGGCTACAAGCAGGACGCCATTGAGAATCAGCGAAAATTGTTTCATTTGAGCAGTTGTTTTGCCCAAAGATAGGTGAAAAAGATGTCGGAAGCCTTTGATCAGTCCTGCTGTTCTTGCCCAAAAGTTTGTAAATTTCACCCACCATTATGTTCTGGCATCCATGAAAAAACTACTCTACTTCTTCATTGCCTTATCGGTATTTACCGCTTGTAAAAAGGATACGGAAATCAAGGACCCATATGTGGGCGATATTCCTCCTGTCCCGAGCAACTTCGGACAAAATATTCTCATCGAGCAATTCACCTCCTCTATAGCAGGCCAAGGTCCAGCTGCTGATTTACTGCTCGACTCATTGCAGCTTCAATACGGTGACCGTTTCGTGGGCGTGAACATCCACAGTGGCGATTTACTGCAGGCCGACGATCTAACAGATACTGCAAGTAGTTCAAATCTTCTGGATGAATTTTTCAATGTCACCGGCATTTATCCTTCGGGAATGGTCAACCGCACTATTTCAAGTTCTGCTGATTTAAGTCCGGTCAATTACAGCAGTAAAGCAGCTGTAGTATTGGGCAATGCTCCACGCTGTGGCATTGCTATTGATGCCAACGAGGTGCGTAATGGCTTCCTCAACCTGTCGGTTCATGTGGGTTTCAGCAGCGATCTGGCCGGCGCGTATCGCCTGCATGCCTATCTGGTAGAAAATGAATTTATTTCCGGCGACAGTCTTTATGATCAGGCTAACGAATTCAGCCAGAACGGCACGAACCCACTTCCAGGAAGTCCGTTTTATTCACTTCCTCCAATGATCAACGGATATGCGTATCCGCAAGTATTGCGCAAAGTCATTAACACGGGAGGTACAGATGGCGAAACCATTCCGGCAGCTTCCGCACTACGTGGTAAAGTGCATGTCAAGAATTATATCGTAGATGTTCGAAACCTGAACACTGACAACTATAGTGTTGTCGTATTTGTTGACAAGTACAGCACCGATCCGTTTACACACCGCGTAGAGAATGCACGTTCAGCAAAAGTAGGTACCGTAGCGGTTTGGAATTGATTGCTAGTTCACATGGAGTTTCTCCCGGAAAACCTTAACAAGTACGTAGAAGCGCATACGGCGGAAGAGCCGGAGCATTTGAAGGCATTGAATCGTGAAACCTACGCCAAGGTACTCATGCCGCGTATGTTATCTGGTCACATCCAGGGCCGAATCCTTTCCATGGTCAGCAAAATGATTCGTCCGGACCGGATTTTGGAAATCGGTACGTACACCGGTTATTCCGCACTTTGTTTGGCGGAAGGACTTACCGAACAAGGAAATCTTCACACCGTAGACATCAACGATGAATTGGCACCGATGGTAAAACGTCATATTGACGCGTCGGAATTTAGCTCAAAAATTCATTGTTATTGGGGAAATGCACTCGACATCATTCCTGTTTTCGACTTTACGTTTGATCTGGTTTTTATTGATGCCGACAAGATTAACTATAGAAATTACTATGAAATGGTGTTGCCGAAGGTGCGGCCCGGCGGTTGGATTATTGCCGACAATGTACTCTGGAGCGGTAAAATCCTCGATTCTGCATTAAAAATGGATGTAGACACAGCGGCATTGCATCAATTTAATGAATTCGTGTGCCGGGACAGTCGAGTTACGGCTGTATTATTGCCGGTAAGAGATGGCCTGATGTTTGTTCAGAAAAAGGTATAAAATCATTATATTTACCCTAATAAAAATTGTCCCGATGAAACGAATCACCTATTTACTTACGTTATCTGCGATAATCGGCACTCTATTTTCGGCAACTGCTCAGGAAAAAGCAGCAGCGGTTACTATGGATGCGCAACAAATGGCGCTTCAAAAAACAGCAGTGCTGAATAGCGAGCTTCAACTTACCATGGATCAACAGAATCAGGTTATTGAAATCATTGCCAAATACGATGACATCAATACTATGAATGGCACCACGCCTTATGCAATCACAGAGGCCGCTGAACGCGAAGTCATGGAAATCCTCACTGCCCAGCAGCAGGACTACTACGAGCGGAATATGGACCGAATAAGAACAGCTCTTCGTCCGGCGCCGGTACAAAACACACCGGTCCAACCTTCTTCCACCAAGAAAAAAACAAGCAAACCGGTCAAATCCGGCAACTGATAAAAGCCCCGGTCATCCGGGGTTTTTTATTCCCATAAATTCAGTATTCATTCACAGTTTCTTTATAATGACAGCCGAGAAAATCATCGATCTACGAAGCGATACAGTAACAAAACCTACCCCTGCCATGCTGGAGGCTATGTTTAAGGCAGAAGTTGGCGATGATATTTTCGAAGAGGATCCAACCGTTCGGCGACTAGAGAAAATGGCTGCGGAAATGTTTGGCAAAGAAGCCGCTTTGTTTTGCACTTCGGGCACACTGGCTAACCAGCTCGCATTAAAAATCAGCACATCACCACAAGACGAGGTTATCTGCGACAAACTATCGCACATTTACTATTACGAAGCAGCCGGACCTGCATTTCTATCCGGGCTATCCTTGCGTATGGTAGATGGAGACCGCGGAAGAATCTCGGAAGAACAAATTCTGGAAAACATCAATCCGGACAATATTCACCAACCACCAACGCGGCTGGTGAGCTTAGAAAACACGCACAATAAAGGAGGCGGGAGTGTTTATCCGAAAGATTCAATTACGAAATTGTCGGCAGCGGCGCGATCAAAAGGACTTGGCGTTCATTTGGACGGAGCACGAATTTTCAATGCATTGACGGTGACCGGGGAAAGTCCGCTGACCATCGGAGCGGCAGTCGATACGCTTTCTGTCTGTTTATCCAAAGGACTTGGTGCACCAGTTGGCTCGATGTTAATCAGCAATCAAGAAAGCATTCGTCGCGCTCGTCGCGTACGTAAAGCATTGGGTGGTGGAATGCGGCAGGCAGGTTATTTAGCCGCAGCAGGAATTTATGCCTTAGAGAATAACATCACTCGGCTTGGCGAAGATCACCGGCATGCGCAGCATATCGGGGAAGCCTTGAAGGTCTGCGGTGCGGTGACGGACGTAGTTCCGGTCGAAACGAATATTATTGTTTTTAATGTAGCGCGTCAGGATCAAGTTGGCCACTTTTTAAACTACCTGCGGGAAGCAGGAATACTGGCTATGCAATTTGGAAAGCAAAGCATCCGAATGGTGACTCACTTAGAAATTTCTAATGCGGACTGCAATACTGTTTGTCAAAAGGTCCGTGAGTACCGCGCCAACTAAAACTAGTTTTATTTATTAATGTAGGATAAAAAAAAAGCCCGTTTCTTTCGAAACAGGCTTTTTATAATTACGGCGACGACATACTCTCCCGGATGTTACTCCAGTACCATCTGCGCTGCAAGGCTTAACTTCTCTGTTCGGAATGGGAAGAGGTGGACACTTGCGCTAAAGTCACCATAAATGCGGTAAATAACTTTTGACATATGAAGAAAGAAAACACAATGAATACAA
>CAINVI010000065.1 GCA_903854075.1 Candidatus Pollutiaquabacter sp.
AGCCCGGCGGATCAAGCGCATAGTCCAAGCACGCTCCCTTGTTTGGCAACAGCGCACGCACCAGCGATAGGCCGGTGCCGAGGCCCTTGCCAGTAACAATATTGAAGGCCGGCGTACCCATTACGGCGTTGCGGATACACACCCAGGCAATGCTTCCGTCAGACTCGAGCGAAACGACTGGTGTGTTACCGCCGTCGGGCGAGTGCTTGACGGCATTCAGGATTAATTCGTTGAGAATCAGTGCGACCGAAACTGCTTCATTGCAGTCGATCTGAACCGGGCTAAATCTCTGCTCACCCTCGATCTGAAAGCGAATTGGCTGTTGCAGCAGTTCGGAAACCATCGTGCAGATGATCTTACGGTTTTGTTTACTGTCCCTTTTGCTGTCCGGCCAAGTGGCCACTGCACAAGTAATTACGCCGACATCAATGCCGCAGGTACTTATCGGCTGTACGGATTCTGCGGTGGCTGAAGGATTCGGTGTTGATGCCGCTTTGTATGCGAATTCCACTTTTCCGGATGTTGACGATTGGTTCACAGATTCCTTGGGCGGTGCAGGTATTGGTATAATTGGTACTGGTGTAACTACCGCTCAGCCGCCGTTGCTGTTGAGTGTCCGTGATTTTCGCGACTCCCTGGTGAATGCGCAAACCGCCGCCGGAAAAAATCTTACCTATGTCCAGCGCATGGCTGTTCCTTCCGGTTCCTTGTTGCCTGACACATCGGGTGGCTTTCGTTGGATGCTCGATGCGGTGGCGGCGCGCGACAATTTTGGTATGGATAGTTCTATTTCTGTATCGGCTAATTTTCGAAATAATTACAATCCGTTGATCGACTGGCGGCCCGGTATTGGGACGATATCGCCCACCACTGATTTTGTTGATGTCGGAGCGCATGTAAGACGAAGTTTTTCATCCGCTGGTGTGCCGGGTGATTTGTGGCTGTATGCTTTTGCTTCGTACTACGACAGCGGCAGCAACTATCTAGACGTTGAGGTATTCCGAAGCGCTCCGGTGTTTAATACCACGTCCAATACGGTGGCTAATTCCGGTTCGGCTACTACCGGTGGGCATACAGCGGCCGTGTTTTTTAATGATGCTACTCTTGAGCGCTTGGGGGATATGATTTTTTCTGCCAACTACACGTTGTCAGGCGATATGAGCGTGCGCCTTTGGGTAAACCCATTGATTATGCGTCGGGGATTTGTAGCGCCAACGATAGCCGACGGTTTTGCGGCCTTCAATGCGCTACCGAATCGTCCTTTTAATTTTACCGGAACATTTAATTCAGGCCCGATTACTAACGGATTTGGTTATGCGGAGATCGTTCCCCTGAACCAAACAGGCTGTGCGGCTTACCTTACAACGAATCGCACATCTTCGGTTCCCGGTACTCCGTGGGGAAATTATGCGTACGGTAATACGGCTTTCCTGGATAATATCGGCAACCATCGCTTGCTGGAGATCGCTGTGAATTTATCACGCTTCGGCATCGATCAGCCTACTGTGTCGGGTAACTGTTCGCAGGTGTTAGGTTCACTGCTTTTCAAAAGTCGTATCGGTTTGGGTTTCGCCGGACCAACCTATGATTACGTTGGGCCGTTTTCATTCGCCGCTTTTCCGGAGGTGAATGCAACGGCCGGGGAGGATGTCGTCGTTAGCTGTGATTCTCCAATAGTTGTGTTGAATGGCTCATCGACTACACCTTTTGCTACGTATCAGTGGTACACTTTTGATGGAACGATAGTTTCCGGTGATACTACGCTTACACCGGTAGTGGATGGTCCGGGAATGTATTACTTCCAAGTTAGTAATCCACTACTGGGCGTTTGTGATGCAGTAGATTCCTTAGAGGTGAAGTTGGCTACTGCACCGATAGTTACGGCTACAGGTGATACCTTGACCAGTACACCGGCGGCTTCTTACCAATGGTACAGAAACGGCGTACTGATCAGCGGAGCAACGGATCAGTGGTATGTGGCGATTCAGGGCGGGGATTATTCGGTAATAATAGTCGATAGTTTGGGATGTAGTGCAGGTTCCAATGTAGTAACAGTAGTCATTGCAGGAATAGAAGAGATGTCGGTGCTCCGTTTTTCACTCCGGCCTAATCCTGTTTCTTCCCACTTGGTGATAGACGTTAAGGATAAACTTACGCAGCCGTGTAAGTTATCTGTTTTTTCAGCGGTTGGTGCACTGCAGCAGGAGGAGATGGCTACGTCAACTAACGGAATTGTACTGGATGTGACCAAGCTGCCGGCTGGCTTGTATTTCTTGTTGCTGGAGTCAGATGCAAAGCGTGCGGTTCACCGGTTCGTTAAAAACTAGAGTAGTGCTCCAGTAAGTTCGAAAAATCAACATAAATAGTTAGAAAAAGTCGAAGACGATGACGAACGATGAGTTTGTAAAAGAGAAGGAAGAATTCGGTTTCAGGAGCTTGCTTATCGTAATACTTTCCATCTATGTATTGCTCGTTTTGTTCGTGGAGATGTTCTTCGAGCTTTCCCCGGAAGTCGATGAGATTCTGGAGTATATGGATAATGCGATTTGCGTGGTATTTCTGCATGATTTTGCACTGCGTTTCTATCGGGCCGAAAACAAGTGGAAATTTATGCGCTGGGGATGGTTCGATTTGGTGTCAAGTATTCCGTATGTATCCGTATTCCGCGCCGGTCGGGCATACAGTCTGATCCGGATTTTTCGTGTGTTGCGTGCTTTTCGATCTGTACGTCATCTCACCTTGCACTTGTTTAAGAATCGTGCCCAGAGTACAATGGCGATGGTGTTGACCATTTCCGTATTGATGGTTATTTTTTCATCCATTGCTATTCTTCAGGTTGAGGATGTACCGGAAAGTAATATTCGGACGGCCGAAGATGCGATCTGGTGGTCGTACGAGACCATAACCACTATTTTTTACGGGGAACTTTTTCCGGTGACCAATGAAGGCCGGTTGATTTCAGCGGTCTTGATGCTCACCGGTATGGCGCTTTTCGGCACGTTTACCAGCTATTTAGCGTCCTGGTTCATTGAAGAACGCAGGAATAGGGATTAATCGCTGATAAATCGCTAACCAGCATTTTTTTTCCTGCTTAAATGCGGTTAATTTTGTAGTGCCCAATTATTGGGAAACAGGATTGATGTCGAACTCCCCAACCGGTAAATCCAGATTGCCGCTTTTTTCCGAAGTGACGTCATCGACTATTTTCATCCGATGTCTTTTATTATTGACTTTCCTGTTAACCTTGGAGGCGAATGCGCAGACATTGATCATGAACGAGGTGTCTAACGGTGCTACCGGTAATCAGGAGTACGTTGAATTTGTAGTGGCCAGTACTTCGGTAACCTATGATTGTAACAGTCCGACTCCGCCGTGCATCGATATTCGCGGCTGGATTTTTGATGATAACAGCGGCTACCATGGCAATGATGGCATTGCTGCCGGAGCTGTTCGGTTTTCACAAGATCCGCTGTGGTCGTGTGTTCCATTGGGAACAATAATTTTACTGTATAACGGCGCCGATCGAAATTCTGCAATCCCCGCTGATGATATCAGCATGGCCGATAATAACTGCACCATCATTGCTTCCATAAACAACACTTCCTTGTTTGAGAGCAATGCCACCACGCCCGGCGCTATTGCTTGTTCTTATCCTGCTACCGGCTGGACACCTGGTGGAAATTGGAATAATACGGTATTAGCCAATACGGCGGATTGTGCCCGGATTGTTAACCTGGCCGGTTGTGAAGTCTTCTCCCTTTGCTACGGTGTCGATACGCTGAATAACCTAATTTACTTTTCCGGAACAGGCGGACAGACGTGTTGGTATTTTAATGGAAGTGATCCTACGGTTCAAGCCAACTGGACGCGCGGAACTGCGAGCCCATCGCCCGGTGATCAAACTCCAGGACTGCCGAATAATGCGGCCAATGCCGCATACATCGGGCAGTTCAATAACAACTGTCAGCCGATCACGCCCATAACTGTTTCTGCTGTGTCAACCGCTGCCTCCTGCAGTTGTACAGGTACAGCGACAGCAACAGCGGCCGGATCCATTCCCAGCTATTCCTATACGTGGTTAGACTCATCGAATACGCCCATAGGTCAGAGTGCCGCAACTGCTACCGGTCTTTGTCCGGGCCGCTATTATGTCATTGCTACTTCTTCCATCGGATGTCCTGATACAGCTACTGTCATAGTAGGATCCACGGCTGCGGTAACTCAGACGATTAACAATGCAGCAATTTGTGCTGGAGCCTCCGTTGCCCTAACTGCAACTCCGTCCATTGCCGGCGGAAATTTCAGCTGGAGTCCTGGCGGAGCTACAACAGTTTCGATTAGTGTTGCACCTGCAACTACCACACAGTATACTTGTACATATACTGTGGGTGCGTGTTCCACGGTAAGTGTCGCTACAGTAACCGTTCAGCCACTTCCGGTTGTTGTTGTCAATTCACCGACCATCTGCGCAGGACAACCAACTACACTTTCGGCATCTGGTGCAAGTGCTTTTTCTTGGAGTAACGGAGCTACCACCTCATCCATCAATGTTAGTCCAGCTTCCACAGCCAGTTACACGGTTACT
>CAINVI010000066.1 GCA_903854075.1 Candidatus Pollutiaquabacter sp.
GGATTGTTAAAAGTCAATTCTTTTAACGCATGTTTAACAGAATTGACTTTTAGAATCTTACAATTATCCTGCCAGTCACCTAAATGCTTACTTTCGTGTGTACCGACAAAATGGCTAAAAAGACCGAATTTGATACGCGTTCTGCGATCCTGATAAAAGGAGCCCGTGTCCATAACCTCAAGAATATTGATGTCGCCATACCCCGCAATAAACTGGTCGTTATAACCGGATTGTCGGGCTCGGGCAAATCCTCACTTGCCTTTGATACCCTATACGCCGAAGGACAGCGGCGATATGTGGAAAGTCTTTCCTCGTATGCTCGTCAGTTTATGGGACGAATGGACAAACCTGAGGTGGATTATATCAAGGGAATTTCTCCGGCAGTAGCCATCGAGCAAAAAGTCAATACACGTAATCCGAGGTCTACCGTCGGAACATCCACGGAGATTTACGATTACCTCAAATTACTTTTCGCCAGAGCCGGAAGAACCTATTCGCCGGTTTCCGGTGGCGAAGTTAAACGTCATACCGTAGATGATGTCATAGAATACCTTTACGGGTTTCCTGCCGGTACTCGAGCACAGCTGTTTGCGCCATTGCAACTCCATCCAGGAAGAGCATTTCCAGAGGAACTGAATGTGTTGCTGCAAAAAGGCTTCACCCGCGTTCGTATTGCAGAGGAGGTTTTCAAGATTGAAGAGCTCTTGGAGAAGGATAAGGAGAAGTTTATACGACAGGTCGCTGACACGCTTGGAATTGTTGCTGCCCCCGTGAAAAAAACAACGACCACCAAGAAAAAAAACGCTGCTACGGAGACCGCTCCCCCTCCACCGAATCGTCAGGATACCGTCCGAATTCTCATCGACCGCTTCGCGGTAGAACCTACCGATGATTCGAATCGCTCACGAATAGCGGACTCCGTACAAACTGCCTTCTTCGAAGGAATGGGAGATTGCCTGGTCGAAGTATTTCCGGAAGGAAATAAACCGAAACTGTCGAATTTTAACAATCGTTTCGAACTCGATGGCATCGCCTTTGAAGAGCCCAGCACACAACTCTTTTCTTTCAACAATCCCTACGGTGCTTGCCGCAAGTGCGAAGGGTTTGGATCTGTAATCGGAATCGACCGTGATCTGGTCATACCGGATAAAAGTCTTTCCGTATACGACAGCGCAATTGTCTGCTGGCGTGGCGAGAAAATGAAAGAATGGAACGAACAGTTGATTAAGAACGCTTATAAATTTGACTTCCCTATTCACCGCCCTATTTATGATCTCACCACAGACGAACAACACTTGCTGTGGACGGGAAATAAATATTTCAAAGGACTAAATAAGTTTTTCGATTGGGTAGAAGGCAATACGTATAAGATCCAGTACCGTGTTATGTTGTCGCGGTATCGCGGTCGTACAACATGTCCGGACTGCCGCGGAACCCGACTTCGTCCTGATGCGAATTATGTCCAAATCGGCGGAAAGTCCATTACCGATATTGTTCTCATGCCAGTCTCCGAAAGCGCACGCTTTTTCCGCGAGCTGGAATTAGGCGCTTACGACCGACAGGTGGCGAAGCGGATACTGCTGGAAATCCGAAACCGATTACAATTTCTGGAAGATGTTGGCCTTGGTTATCTCACACTTAACCGGTTGTCGAATTCGTTGTCGGGTGGAGAATCGCAACGCATTAATCTCGCAACTTCACTGGGAAGCAGTTTGGTCGGATCCATGTATATTCTGGATGAGCCCAGCATCGGGCTACATCCTCGTGATACACAACGGCTGATTGGTGTTTTAAAATCTCTTCGTGACATAGGCAATACCTTGATTGTGGTAGAGCATGACGAAGAAATCATGAAAGCATCCGATGAGATTATTGATATTGGTCCGGAAGCTGGTCGACTTGGTGGAGAATTAGTCTTTCAGGGGACGTTTGAAATGATCCAATCCTCCGGGAAAAGTTACACCGGAAAATATCTTTCGGGAAAGGAAACAATCCCACTCCCACATCGCCGTCGCAAATGGTCCAGTTTTGTTGGATTAGAAGGCGCCCGCGAAAACAATCTCAAGGGCATAAATGTAAAATTTCCGCTGGGTGTTATGTCCGTGGTTACGGGCGTTTCCGGAAGCGGCAAAACATCACTGGTAAAAAAAGTACTCTA